>JAFGIX010000064.1 GCA_016929395.1 Candidatus Zymogenus saltonus | reverse complement strand
GGGAATGACAGTATAGATTCCCTTGGGAAGCGGGAATCCATTGAAATAACTATTTTGTCATTCCCGTGCAAACGGGAATCCAGTGAAAGACTATTCTGTCATTCCCGCGAAAGCGGGAATCCAGTGAATAATATCTATCTGGATTCCCAATCAGGTTGGGAATGACAGTATAGATTCCCTTGGGAAGCGGGAATCCATTGAAATAACTATTTTGTCATTCCCGTGAAAACGGGAATCCAGTGAATAATATCTATCTGGATTCCCAATCAGGTTGGGAATGACAGTATAGATTCCATTGGGAAGCGGGAATCCAGTGAAAGACTATTTTGTCATTCCCGTGAAAACGGGAATCCAGTGAATAATATCTATCTGGATTCCTTTGTATTGCTTGGAATGACAGCATATCAATACTTAGGGAGTTGAAGGGGCCGTCATATATTGCACCTGTAAAAGACCCCCTGTGAAAGAATCTCGTCTTCACCTCTTCGGGTACCTGTTCGTGATGGGGAGCCTCCTGTCCCTGCCGAAGGCCTTAGGCGTGATCTTTACCCCAGGCGGGGCCTGCCTCCTCTTGTATTCGTTGCGATCGACCATCTTCACGACGTCAAGCACGGTCTCGATGTCATATCCTCTTTTCGCGATCTCTTTCGGGTCTTCGTCTCCCTCTACGTAGGCGGACAGGATCGGATCGAGTACCTCGTAGGGGGGGAGTGAGTCCTCGTCCTTCTGGTCGGGCCTCAGCTCCGCGGTAGGGGGTCGCTCGATGACGCTCTTAGGGATTACCTCTCTCCCTTCGATCTTGTTGACGTATTCCGAGACTTTATATACGGTCGTCTTGGGGACGTCCTTGATAACGGCGAAGCCGCCCGCCATGTCTCCGTAGAGGGTCGCGTAGCCGACCGCCATCTCGCTCTTGTTGCCGGTGGTCAGGACGAGCCAGCCGAACCTGTTGGAAAGGGCCATGAGGATATTCCCTCTGATTCTCGCCTGGAGGTTCTCCGCCTCGACCCCCGGCTCCCCCTCGCCGAAGGGGCCTTCGAGGAGATCGAGATACGATATGAATATCGGCTCTATGGGCACTGTTATCAGCCTGATTCCGAGGTTCTTCGCCGTCAGGTCAGAGTCTTTGAATGTCTCATCCGAGGTGTACATGGACGGCATCGTGACGCCGATGACGTTTTCTTTGCCTAAGGCGGCTACCGCCACGGCGGCGGTCAGCGTGGAGTCTATCCCGCCGGAGAGGCCGATCACGACCTTCTTGAAGCCGTTTTTCCTCACGTAATCTCCGGTTCCCAGGACGAGGGCCCTCCATATCTCGTCTATTTCGCCGTGATTTTCATACTTCCTTCTGGCGATCTCGGGGATCGGCCTGTCTTCAGCCGTCTTTCTTTTGCCTCCCTCCGTTTCAATAACGATCTCCGCATCTTGGGCCTCCCTCCTCGGAAACGGGACGGCGGTGTCGATCTCCGTATCCGCGAAGTCGGTGATGAAGAGGTCTTCTTCGAACCTCTTCCCCATGTCTATGACGTTTCCCTCCCTGTTCACTACGAGGCTCGTCCCGTCGAATACGAGTTCGTCCTGGCCGCCGACGAGGTTGTTGTAACAGACGAAGGTGTTAGTCCTGACGGCGAAGCTTGACGCTATCTTTTTCCTGATCTCAATCTTCCCGGCGTGGAAGGGGGAGCCGGAGAGGTTGAGGGCGATGTCCACGTCGTTGTCTAATGCGAAATTTTCCACCGGGCTTCCCTCTATCCAGATATCCTCGCATACTGTCACCATGAGGCGCTTGCCGTTCAGGAGAAAGGTCAGGGGCTCGTTTCCGCTAGTGAAATAGCGCTTCTCGTCGAACACCCCGTAGTTGGGAAGCTCCACCTTGTGGTATATCGCCAGCAGTTTTCGGTCATAAATAAGGGCGGCGGCGTTGAAGACCTTGTCTCCTGCGAAGTCGGGAAAGCCGACGACCGCGGCGATCCCGTCCGTGGACTCGAAGACGCTCTCGATCGCCTTTCTGCAGTCCCTCAGAAATTGCGGCTTCAAGAGGATGTCTTCCGGGGGGTATCCGCTTATGGCGAGTTCCGGGAACGTGACGATGTCCGCATCGGCGTCTACGGCCCTTTTAATGTAAGAGGCGACCTTGGCGGAGTTGCCGCCAAGGTCGCCAACGGTTGTGTTTATCTGTGCCTGGGCGATTCTCAAAATGCCCATTTTCCCTTCCAAAAAACGGTTGGTAAAAGATTAAATGATGGGGAGGTAGTTGTCTATCTCGTATTTGCTGACGTGTATTCTGTACCTGTCCCACTCTATTTTCTTGTTCTCGATAAACTTGTAAAATATGTGATCGCCAAGGGCGTCCCTTACAAGCTCGCTCTTTTCGAGCTCGCCCACCGCCTCGAAGAGGTTTCCCGGAAGCTCGGTGATACCCCTCTCCCTCCTCTTCTCCGGGCTGAATTCATACAGGTCTTCCTCGATCGGAGCCGGAAGGGTGTAGCCCTCCTTGATGCCCTTGAGACCCGCGGCCAGCATCACCGCAAAGGCCAGGTACGGGTTGGCGGCGGGGTCCGGCGAGCGAAACTCCATCCTCGTGGCCTTCTCCTTTCCGGGCTTGTACTGGGGCACCCTCACCATCGTCGACCTGTTTCGCCTCGCCCAGCTGACGTAGACCGGGGCCTCGTAGCCGGGGACGAGGCGCTTGTAGGAGTTCACCCACTGGTTGCACACGGCCGTTATCTCCCTGGCGTGCTTCAGGATTCCCGCTATGTAGCTCTTCCCCTCGGCCGAAAGGCTCATCGGATCGTTGGCGTCGAAAAAGGCGTTTCTGTCATCCCTGAAGAGGGACTGGTGGACGTGCATCCCGCTCCCGTTCTCCCCGAAGATCGGCTTGGGCATGAACGTTGCGTGGTACCCGTTGAGTCTCGCGATCTCCTTGACGGTGGTTCTTAGGGTCATGAACTTGTCGGCCATCCTGAGGCCCTCGTCGAACCTGAGATCGATCTCGTGCTGGCTCGGCGCGACCTCGTGGTGGCTGTACTCTATGTCGATCCCGAACTTCTGGAGCGCGAAGATCGTCTCCCTCCTGAGCATCGAAGCCAGATCCAGGGGGGTCGCGTCGAAATACCCGCCCGAATCCAGGGTCTTCGGCTCGTCCTTGCTGGCAAAATAGAAGAACTCAGGCTCTGGGCCTATATAATATATATAGCCCTCGTCCTTCGCCCTCTGGAGGAGCTTCTTGAATGCATGTCTCGGATCGCCCGCGTAAGGCTCGCCCGTGGGCTCGAGTATGTCGCAGAACATCCTTGCCACCGGCCTTTCCTCGTCCCTCCAGGGAAGGAACTGAAAGGTCGATGGATCCGGCTTTGCGATCATGTCGCTCTCTTCGATCCTCGCAAAGCCCTCGATAGAAGAGCCGTCAAAGCCCATTCCCTCGGACAATCCCTCCTCCAGCTCGGACGGGGTGACGGCAAAGCTCTTCAGAAATCCGAGTATGTCCGTAAACCAGAACTGGATGAAGCTGACGTTCCTCTCCTTGACGATTTTTAGCACGTCTCTCTTTGTGTTTACAATCATAGTTTTTTCCTTATCCTGTTTTGAGTGTAGAATATTGTAATAACTGGGATTTTAGGATTAAATCCTTGAATCCCAGTTATTTAGGTTCTTCTTTGTCTTTATGCCGAACCTTTCGACAAGTTTGCACTGTATCGTTGTAGTTTTTAACCGGCGCTCTTACTCCCCTTCTTGGGTTGAAGGATCTCCGGGATGTCGAGTCCGGTGGCGCTCTTTATCCCCTCGAAAAAGGCTGCAGTCGAACCCGTGAGCCCCTTGACAAGCGTCGGTAAGCCGTTTCCGTCGCCGTTGTCCAAGATCGTGAGCTTGTCCACCCTCAGGTTATCCTTGACGACGCTCGTTATCTTGTCCAGGATCATGGGAAGCTGCTGGATGAGGAACAGCTCTCTCGTCTCGTCCTTCTCCCATTCCTCCCTGAGGAGTTTGACAGACTCCGCCATCGCCTTGCCGTCCTCGACGATCCGCGCCGCCTTTCCCTTGGCGTAGAGGATCTTCGCCTCTTTGTCCGCCTGGGCCGGGACCACGGTTTCCGCCTCGTATTTCTTCTTGTTCATCTTTATCCTGGCGTCTTCGAGCTTCTCCTCCTCGGTCACCCTCGCTATGTCTCCCGCGACGCTGGCCCTGGACTCCGCCCTGTTGACCTCTTCGGCCAGCTTGGCCTTCTTTATCTTGTAGCTGTTTTCAGCCTCGATTACAGCAAGCTCCGCCTCGTATTCGGCTATGCTCCCCTTCCTCTTTGACTCCGCCGTGGCGATTCTCGATTCGGCCTCGGTTTTCGCCTCCGCTATGATGGCGTCCCTCTTGACCTCCGCATTCTTCTTGCGCCCTATATTATCCATGTACCCCTCGGGGTCGGATATGTTCTTTATCTTGAAGGTGTCGAGGACCAACCCCAATTTCCTGAAGTCAGCGCTTGCCTCGTCGGACACCTTTTCGGCGAACTCCAGCCTCTTCTGGTTTGCCTCCTCGGGGGACAGTGTGGCAAGGACACCCCGAAGGGAGCCCTCTATCGTCTCCCTGGCGACCTGAGATATCTCCCCCATGTTCCTGCCGAGGAAACGCTCCAGGGCGTTGTTGATTCCCTCCGACTCGCTTCCGGCCACCTTCACGTTTGCCATCGCCTCGATGTTTATCGGGATGATCCCGTTTGTCAGCGCCCCGATCAGCTCCATATCCACCGTAAAGGTATTGAGAGGCATCCTCGATACCGACTCGATAATCGGGATCTTGAGTCCTCTTCCGCCCTTGATTGCCCTGTACCCCACTATCGTGCCGTCCTTCAACTTCCTCTTTTTGCCCGAGAAAATGAGAAGCTCGTTCGGGGGACACACATGAAGGTTAGCCTTGATAAACGCAATGATCACGGCGATTGCAATTATGGCAATCGCTATCAATATACCGATCGTTTCCGGTTTTAGACTCAGCACATCCATTATAAGCCTCCTTACTGTTTTTGTCAAAAGTCAAAATTTGTAAACTGTCGATCTTCGATAAGATTTTCACTATTTTAACTCCTTTTAACCTATTGCCGACCTTCCCCTCTCCCCCGTCCTGATCCTGATGACCTGCGGCAGGTCGAGGACGAATATCTTCCCGTCACCGATGTTTCCGGTCTTCGCCCCCTTGATGATGGCGTCGATCGTCGGCTCCACGTACTCTTCATTCACCGCAATCTCGAGTTTGATTTTTTTCAAAAGATTTACTTCCTCGGGGACACCCCTGTAGACCTCTTTGTATCCCAGTTGCCTCCCGGAGCCGAGGGCGTTTGATACCGTCATCAGATAAATCTCGTTTTCGTAGAGGGCCTGCTTGACGTCGGGGAGTTTATGGGGCTGTATTATCGCCACGATAAGTTTCATTGTTAACCTCCTTTTTTATTCCGTGGTGAAGATCTGAAAGCTCGGATACGACTCCATGCCGTGCTCTTCGATGTCAAGGCCTCTCAGCTCCTCTTCCCTCGAAACCCTGAATCCCACCAGGTGCTTGATCACGTAAAAGAGGAGAAGACCCGTGGTCATCGCAAAGGCAAACACGGAGACGACGCCCAGCGCCTGGATACCCAACAGCTTGAAGCCGCCGCCGTAGAGAAGACCGCCCTCCTTGGCGAAGATCCCAACGGCTAGGGTGCCCCAGGCCCCGTTTACGCCGTGGACCGCGATGGCGCCCACGGGATCGTCGATCTTCAGGACCTTGTCAAGAAAGAGTATCGCCAGGACCACAAGCACCCCGGCAAAGAGCCCGATCCAGATGGCCCCGCCGGCGGTCACGAAGGCGCATGGGGCGGTTATTCCCACAAGCCCCGCCAGGGCGCCGTTGATCGCCATGCTTATATCCGGCTTTTTAAACATCCACCATGAGGTGAACATCGCCGCAATCCCCCCGGCGCCGGCCGAGAGGTTGGTGGTGGTTACGATATGGGCGATATCCTCTGCGTCAGCAGCCATTGTGCTCCCCGCGTTGAATCCGAACCACCCGAACCATAGGATGAAGGCTCCCAGGGCGGCAAGGGGTATGTTGTGTCCCGTAATGGCCTTTGGTGTCCCGTCCGATTTATACTTGCCCACTCTTGGTCCCAGGATGATGACGCCCGCAAGGGAGAGCCACCCGCCGGTTGAGTGAACTACGGTCGATCCCGCAAAGTCGAGCATTCCGAGGCTTCCCAGCCAGCCCCCTCCCCAGATCCAGTGGCCGATCACCGGGTATATCACGGCGGAGATGACGATGGAATAGATGATGTAGGCTACAAACTTCGTGCGCTCCGCCACCGCCCCGGCAACGATGGTCGCCGAAGTTGCGCAAAAGACGAGCTGAAAGAAGTACTTCGCCTCGAGAGGGACGATGGTCCAGCTAAGCGAGTCGAACGTCGTCCCCGTCGGATCGCTCAGGAAGAAGCCGCTGGTGCCGAACAGGGCGTTCCCCGCCCCGAACATGATCGCAAAGCCTACCGCCCAGTACGTTATGGTTGCAAAGCAGAAATCCATTATGTTCTTCATAACGACGTTGAGGGAGTTCTTGGCGCGGACGAATCCCGCCTCTAAAACTGCGAACCCCGCCTGCATGAACATGACCAGCACACCGGCTATCAGCACCCAGACCGTATCGAGGGCGGCCTTTGTAACGTATGTCGCCTCTTCGGTCTTATCTTCCGCGGCGGTGTCGGCGCCGTCTTCCGCGGCTTCATCGACGACCGCCGGAGGAGGGACCTCTCCCGTGGGGGTCTCCGCCCCTTCCGCCGCATCTCCCGCCTCTGAAGCGGTGTCCTCTGCGGTGGTAACCACTTCCGTCGCCGGCGCCCCCTCTTCCTGAGCCACGGCCGCAGGGAAAATGGGAATGAGTACCGTAAACAGCAGAAGCATCACCATGAGAATCGCCTTTCCAACAAATAGTCTTCTCATAAACAACCTCCTTTAAGTTATTCCGTTCCGATTTCCTATGTAGCGAGCCACTATAGGGAGATATGCCTGCGGCATATCCCTTTTCAATCTTGATTGAGATACTATCGCAAGTTTTGTGCCAAGCGGCGGGAGGTCGCCGTTAAAAGTGAGGTGATGTTTTATAAGGGCTTGATATTATTGATTTAATAGTTTTAAATGAAATCCGGTTTTTTTGGATTGATCCAATATCTTGAAAGTTTGGCGGATTATGGGGGCGGTCAGGCTTAAAAATGCTACCTTATGGTAGGAATAGCTTAATAAAGCTACCGTTTGGTATGAAATCTTCCAGGCTCGATCCCGTGTTTTTTCACGCGTATCCCCATCAGCCTCTCCGATATGCCGAGCTGCCTCGCAGCGGCGGCCCTGTTTCCCCTCGAGGACTTAAGGGCGTCCAGGAGCATCTCCCTCTCCAGCGAATCGAGGGCGTCTCCAAGCGTCGCCTTTACGGGGGTCCCCGTGGCCTCGGCGGTCTGGAGGGTGGGGGGGAGGTGGTGGCCGTGGATAACGTTGTTGTTGCTCAGGATCACGGCCCGCTCTATGGTGTTTTCGAGCTCACGGACGTTTCCTGGCCAGTGGTAGCACATCAACATGTCGATGGCGGGGGTCGATATTCGCCTGATGGCCTTGTTGTTCTCTTTTCCGTACCTCTCGGCGAAGTGGTCGGCCAGAAGAAGGATGTCCGTTTTCCTGTCTCTCAGCGGGGGTATGTGGATGGGAAAGACGTTCAGACGAAAGTATAAGTCCTCCCTGAAGCTCCCTTTTTCTATCAGCGCCTCGATGTCCCTGTTTGTGGCGGTTATTATCCTGACGTTCACCTTGATCGTATCTGTCCCCCCGACCCTCTCGAACTCCCGCTCCTGAAGGACCCTCAAGAGCTTGATCTGGGTCTCCTGGGAGAGGTCCCCCACCTCGTCAAGGAACAGGGTCCCGCCGTGGGCAAGCTCGAATCTCCCCTTCTTCGTCTTGAGGGCGCCGGTGAAGGCCCCCTTTTCGTGGCCGAAGAGCTCGCTTTCTATGATCGTCTCCGGCAGCGCCGCGCAGTTGACCTTTATGAAGGGGCTGTTCGCCCTCTGGCTGTGAAAATGGATGGCGTGGGCGACAAGCTCCTTTCCAGTGCCGCTCTCCCCCTTGATCAGCACCGTCGCGTTGGTCTTGGAGACCCGCATGATCAGGTCATAGACCTCCTGCATCGCCTTGGAGTTTCCTATGATGTTGTCGGGCTTAAAGCGGTCCTTGAGCTCCTCCTTCAGCCTGACATTCTCGTCAAGGAGTCTCTGGCGCTCCTCCTGGGCGGATCTCCTCAAGTGGACGGCCTGGGCTATCATGGAGGATATGATGGAGAGTATTCGGATGTCGTCATCGAGGGGGGCCGTTTCGCTGTAGGGCCTGTCGAAGCTCAGGGCGCCGATAACCTCGTTTTCCAGCTTTATGGGGACGCAGATGAAGGAGACGTCCTTGTCGGCGAAGCTCCTCCCCGCTCCGGTCCTGTTCAGGAACTGGGGCTCCTCCGAGATTCGCGAGACGACAACCGGCTTTCCGGTCTGGACGACTCTTCCGGTTACTCCCTCGCCCAGCTTGTATCTCCCCCTTTTCATCTGGGAATCGGAGAGGCCGTAGGCGGTGTCGATGAAGATGTCGCCGGTCTGCCTCTCGAGAAGCGTGATGGCGCCGTGAACCATCCCCATGTGCGTGGCCATCTTTTCGAGGACAGGGCCCAGGACATCCTCGATCTCCATGCTGGAGTCGAGGGTCTTGCTGATTTCGTAGATGAGGCTCAGCTCCGTGGTTTCCCTGCTTGTCCTTGAATATTCCGTTGATGTCTCCATCTCTTCTTCCTTAAAAAGCCGACTTAAATTCGATTGGATCGACCTTTAAATGGAGTTTTGCCCAAAAGCTACCGTTTGGTATGATCTAACCTACTATCCTACTGTATTGTAGGACATGTTTACGACTTTATCAAGCTTTTTTCGACCTTACAGGTATGATAAAGGCAAGTTGTAAATATTATTTGATGCAACAAGTCAAAACCAGATCGGCGAACGGGAGAAGGCTGGGGAACTAAGAGGGTGGGGAAAGCGGCCGATTATCACCCCGAAGTTGATATCCATCATATTCGATTTGTATTCGATTTTAGATAAGAATCGACCACCAATTGCTACATAGGGGACAGCCGCTCTGATTTTATCTCTATTTCAAAACTCCCTTTTTCTCCTTGCAATCCTGATGTAGACTATGGTCGAGGCCATGAATACGAGGAGAATTGCGAGAATGGAGATCCATGAGAGGAGGGGGCTTCTTTTCAAAACGGGGTAGACCTTTGTGATGACAAGCTTTTCATAGTCGAAGACGATGTCAAACACTTCCCTGATCGGATACACCCGTTCGGTAATTTTCCCCGTTTTCGGATTCACGCTGATCACAATTACGTGGTGAAAGCTGCATTTATTCTCGTCATAGCACAGCTTTGAGCCGCCCCCGCCCGTGATGATGTAGTCCACGCCGTCCTTGTTTAACCTGTAGTAAGAGTGGAAATCGCCGCTGAAGAAGTAGTCCACATCGAACTCCTTCATCAAGGAGAGAAACTCCTCCTCCCTCTCAAGGGGCCGAAATTTCTTGGCCGGTATTATCGAAGTCGGGGGGATGTGCATCAAAACGAACGTCAAAACGGCGTCTCTCGATTCCCTGGCGAGCACCTCCCTCAGATAGTCCACATAGTTGTCGTTGTAGCAGTCGTTTGCGGCGACAAACAGACACCCGTGATGCTTGAAGAAGAAATTTGCAGGGCCGTAGGTCTCCTCGAAGTCCTCAAGAAAAAATGCGTTCGGCTTTGATTTGTATTTTCCCAGCGCGATATCGTGATTTCCCGCGAGAAGGAAGACAGGAAACATCAGCTCTATTTTAGAGTACCGGTAGTTGAAAAAGCAGTGGTTCTCCTTCTCGGGATTTTTCACGAAGTCCCCCAGGAAAAAACCGAAATCGGGTGTTTCGTGGAACTCGATATTCTCGATGAAGTGTACAAAATGTCTCTTTAATCCTATATCGCCGACAACGAGAAAGGTGAACGGCTCCATAATTTTTTCGTCGTCGTTGACCATCATGATGTTCTTTTTGTGGTTTCCTAGAAAATTAGGGGGTTTGGATTTGCATACCCATCTCCCCAAGATTATCGATGATGCGAGAAAGACGAGCATCAGGAATGCCAAGATGGATACGATCAGAAAAAAACGCCTCATTTTAAATAGCAGTTCCTTCATAATAATCCTTTGAAAAAAAATTGATATTGCAATTGTAGGGTAAGATCGGCTGTTTAATCCGCTCTTATTAAGCGGGTCGTTGTTTCCTGAATTTTCGGGGAAGGGAGACCGGGCGACAATTTTTCTTGCGCCCCCAAATTCTCCATGCTATCCTTAATCCATTATGCAATCGCCATACGTATCCAGTCCCTACAGGTTCTTTATACTTTTCGCCGGCGCATACGACATTCTCGCGGGCCTTTCGGGATTTTTCCTTTACGCCGTTTTGTACCTTTTTATGAGCGCAATAGACCCCAACCTCCCGATGACGCCGGATAAATCCTTGGAGATGGCTTGGCTCAAGGTGAACGGCGTCTTTTCAGTATTTATCGGCCTCGGATACGTTTTCCCTTACGTAAGCTACGAGAGGTACAAATTCTACATCCCGGTCTTCGGGGTCGCCCTAAGGGCCTGGGCCGGGATCTTCCTCGTTTACGCCGGACTCTTCTGGGGACTCACCTTCATCCTTGTCATCTTCGGCGCGGTCGACCTCCTCTTCGCGGCTCTGTTCGTCTACTTCCTGAGCGACTACAGGAGGAAGAAGGCCCACATTAGAAACTATTAGCCTCACGCCTTTGCTCCGGGGGGATGTGAAAGCCTGATTTTCATCTTCTCCAATACCTTCTTTGTCTCGGTGTTCACCTTGTTGCGCATCCTGAAATAGTCCTTGTCAAGCTCGATCCAGTATTCCAGCCTGAAGATGAGGGAGAAGTCGAGATAGTCGTAGAAGTCGCACCGGACGTTCTCCGTTATGCCGTCTATGCTCTTTACGGTCTTGATTATCGTATCCGTTGCCTTTTCGATGGATGCGGCGTTTACGTCCACGGCGACGTGGATATTGCTTACCACCCTTTTCGCCTTTCTCGCCGATATGTTTTCCAGCACCGAGTTCGCTATTTCGCTGTTGGGGATAAAGACCTTCGTGTCGTCCCATGTCCTGAGAGAGCTCATCCTCAGGCCGACCTCCTCTATCGTTCCCTCAGTACCTTTAAAGAGGACGACGTCGTCAATCTGAAAGGGCTTGTTCATAAAGATGTTGAAGCCGCCGAACATGTGGCCTATCGTGTCCTTGGCCGCCATGGCGATGGCCACACCGCCGAGGCCGAGGCCGGTAACCAGGGATAAGACGTCGTAGCCGAGCTCGGAAAGGAGGACGATAATCACCATTATCCAGATGGCGATCTTCGCAAGGTTGGAGATCACCGGGATGACCTGATCGTCCAGCTTAGATTCCGACTTTGCCACGAGGGGGGACAAAAACCCCTTCACCACAACGTCCACGAGCCTGACCACGAGCCACGTGACTATCAGGAGAAAGATAATGGTCAAAACCTGGGATATGAATTTCTCGAATTCCTCAGATAGATTCAAGGTCTTAAAGGCCACCCAGAAACCGACAACGACAAGAATCAAGGATATCGGCTCCTCGATGAAATCGATTATCATATTGTCCAGCTTCGTGTCTGTCTTATTGGTCAGTTTACTTATCTTGTGTTTGAAGGTATAGTAGATGGCCTTCGCCAGAATGGCGAAGCCGATGATGATAAGGAAGAAGTATAGGTACTGAACCAGGGTGTTGCCGAAATAAGTCTGGGAGAGATAATCAATAAGTTTTTCCATTAAGTTGCCTCCGTTTTTCAAATCAAGATTTAAGTCTTAGAGTTAATAGTTAATATTACCCGTAAATGGTTTCAATCAAATCCGTCAGGGAGCTACCTCCTTCAGCGCCTCGGAGATGTTATTGACCCTGACGTATCCATCGGGGACGTTGAAGAGATCGGGGGAGGGTGCCCCCATCTTTATATCGATCAGCTCCCACCTGGTGATATACAGGTCGGAGCCCGCCTTGAGCCTGTATTCCGTCTTTATCGGGAGGTGATTCAGGTCCGCGGCCAGCCATTCGGTGTAGCGGGTGAAGCTTCCGTCGAGAAACTCCTCCTTGACCCTGAATTTCTCGCAGGCGTAACCCCGAACCTCCTCGACTCCGAGGGACTTCCTCGAGACCTCGTTTGCGGAGGGGCCGAACGGCTCAAGTGTCCCGCCGAAGATGAGGCTCTGGCCGGAAGGGGTTTTGCCCGAAGATGAATAGTCCCCGGCATTGTCTTTGTTTCGCTCGTTCCCTGTTTCTCTCTTGATCTCGAAGTAACGTCTCCTCTCCGGTATGAGGACAAATGTCAGCTTGAGGTCCCCCCTGTCGACCGTGACGTGGCTGTAGCCAAGCTCCCCGCACTTCGGCGTCTCGTACCTTGTCTTGTTTCCGTCGATTGCGACGAATCCCTCCTCGGCCTCCTCAACGGCGCCGTTGACAAGGTAGGTCAGCCTCGTCTTTGCGGTGAGCCGAAGGCCGGAGAGTTCCTCCCCCTTCAAGACTCCCACATCGACCATATCGTCAATATTGCCTGTGCTGCCTTCCCCCGTCTCCGGAGTCAATCCAGTTTCCGTGCCCGGGGAACCGGCGGTGTCCTCGACTTTCTCCCCTCCCCCGGAGCATGAGACGAAGGAAAACAGGATGAGTATAAAGATCGCGGATAAGACAAGGGCGCCAGCCGGGGCGCCTTCGGCATCCCTCTTTAGCAGTCCTGTTTTTGACTTGTTTCTAAACATCCTTGGCTATAGATAGGTCCCTGAACAATTCGGGCATTCTACCATTAATGGAGGGGATATGTAAACTCCCCTAAGGGAATTTTTTTGAGATTTGTCTGGAATCGATCGACTTTCCTTTGAGATAAATGTCAAAAGTTAAAATCGTACCGTTCGAGGCCCGGATTCCGCACTTTGAGCACCCCCTTCGCCCCCTCTTGGCCCTTGATGAAATACTCGAAGAAGACAACCACGTACCTCGCTATAACGGTGTGCCTCTTCTCCTCGGCGGCCCTGTCTCTGCGCCTAAAACTGCTCTCCGCAAACGTCAGGTGATCCGCCCCCGAGATCACAAGGAGGAACTTCGGCTCAGCAAGACACCGATACTGGAGGTTTAATCCCTCTTCCTTTCGCCCCCTCTCGTCTTCGCCGTACATCAGCATGGCGGGGACCTTAACACCGGTCATCTTGTCGCAGGCAAAGACCCTGTCCCCCGGCCCCGACATCGCAACGACCGCCCTGATCCTCGGATCGCGGGCGATATCGATTACCCCCGATACGGCAAGCACGCTGTACGCCCCCAGGGAGTGGCCGACGGCCCCGATCTTTTCCGGGTCCACGAGGCCGTAAAAGGGGGACGCGGGATCACCGCCCGCATTAACTATCCAGTCTATTGCGGCCGACACCTCCATGTACCTGTATCTGAAGTGGCCGGTGTCGTATTCGCCGCTGGAGAGCGCCCGGCTTAATCGTATCGCCCTTTTTGCGAGCTTGGATCCGTATCCCCGCTCCCTTACGAAGCCCTCCTTTAAGCTGCACGCCTTCAGGTCGTCGGTGTGGTCGGGGGCGATCACGATGAATCCCGACCCCGCAAGAGACTCCACAAGAAAGGCGGACGAGTGGGAGCAGCCCGAATAGCCGTGGGAGTATACGATTATCGGAAGCGGGCCGAGATCTTTGTTAGGGGCGGCGTTTTTGATCGCCTTTCCCGTAACCGCGCCGTTTCCGAAGTCGTAGGCAGCCCTGGCGTTTCCTCCAGCGGCCGGGTACCATACCCCGCATAAAATTTCATATTCGCCCCCAACCGAAACCGTGACGACTTTAAAGCCTACGGCCTCATCCGCCATTGTTTGGGCGCAAAGGGTAATGATAAAAATAACGAGAAAAAATAAAATGTACAGCTTTTTCATCATGTCAGCTCCTGTAAGAAAGTGTGACCTGTAAGATTCGTTTCATTGACAATTGGAAGGCGATTGAAATAGGAAATTCGGGGTGATAATGATGACCGGCGGATGGAAAGCTCCCCCATTTGATATGAAGTTGGCCCTCCATCTCTCGGGCGCATCCGATGCCGGGAGGATCAGCTGAAGGCCTGCTGCGTCCTCGATATGATCGAATCCTGGAGTCCGCGGCTCAGGTCGACGAAATAGGCGCTGTACCCCGCCACCCTGACGATGAGGTCCTGGTATTTTCCGGGATTCTCCTGGGCGTCCAAAAGAGTCTCCTTGTCTACCACGTTGAACTGGACGTGGCTGACCCCGAGTTCTCCCCATGTCCTGATGTACGACTTAAACACCTCCTTCATCTCCCCCTCCAGGGCCGAGGGGGGGAACTTCTGGTTCAGGAGGTGGTTGTAGGTCTTGGTGGTGTCTATCTTTGAGGCGGATTTCAGGACGGCCGTTGGGCCCTTCCTGTCTCTCCCCTGAATCGGGGAGAGGGTCGCGTCGCTGAAGGCCTCCCCGTCCCTCCTGCCGTCCGGGGTTGCGGGGGTGTTTATGGCGACGCCGTAGGTGGCGGATACGGCGCTCCCGTCGCCACGGCAGGGGTTCCCGAAGCGGTCGGTGAACTCCGCCATCACCCGGGCGGTCTCGTGGTGGACCCGGACAGCGATCTCGTCGGCGTAATCGTCGTCGTTTCCGTACTTAGGAGCGTTCAGCATCAGCTGTCTTATCTCTTCATAACCCTCCCAGTTCTTGTCCATCGCCCTGATAAGCCCGTCCATCGTTACCTTTTTGTCCTCGAAGACGACCTTCTTGATCGCCGTTATCGAGTCGGCCGTGTTGGTGGGGCCCATTATGATGCAGATGTCGTGGACGCTCGACGGATAAGCCCACTTTCTCGAATCCATCCCCTTCTCGATGCACCCGTCCAGAAGGGCGGAGTAGAATGGCCTGGGGAGGTATTTTTCGTACAGGTTACGGCAGGTGTTCTCGATCTTGTTGAGTTTCCCGAAGAAGAAGCGCACCTGCTCGAGATAGGCGTCCATCAGGTCGTCGGCCGATTTGAAGGACCTCGGGTCGGGGGTGGGGGCGCCCCACTGCTCCCCGGTGTCCGGATTTTTACCCATGTGAAGGGCCCACCAGAGGCACTTGGTCAAGAGGATCCCTCCGTAGGCCCTCCTGGCTATGTTCTTGCCCGGAAGCTCCAGGTAGACGCAGCCGGTGATCGCGTAGTCCCTGGCGTCCCTCTCCGGGACGTCCCACCCCGTAAGGGTGGGGAGAATCGACTTGTCGTTGAAGAGGGAGGGATAGCCGATACCGGTACGAATCACATCTATCGTCTTCGAGAGGAGTTTGTCCGGCGTCCCGTCGTGGTATCTCAGGGCGATGCTCGGCTCCAGCGTCTTCATGCTCTCGGCCGTATCCAGGACGAGATAGGTCATCTCGTTTGTGACGTCGTCCCCGTTTTCGTCCACACCCCCAAGGGTGATCGCCTGAAGGGACGCCACGCCTCCGTATACGGCGGTCAGCATGGGGGAGTAAACGAGCCCCAGCTCGTGAAACTTGACCCAGAGGAACTGAAGAAGCTTCAGCCCCTCCTCTCTCGTGATCGCTCCCTCTTTCAGCTCCCTCTCGTAGTAGGGGCCGAATATCTTGTCGAACCGAATCCCGATTCCCAGCGTGGAATACTCGATGTATCGAACGACGTGTATGAAGAAGAAGGACTGGAGGGCCTCGACCAGGTTTCGCGGGGGATTCTCCGGCACCCACAGGCAACTCTTTTGAATTTTTTCAAGCCTCCGCCTGTCCTCGGGATCTTTGGCCTTAAGGAGCAATTCTACCGCAAGCTCGGCGTAGCGGTGGGCGAACTTTATCACTGCATTGAGAGATATTATAACGGCCTGCAAAAACTCCTTCTGATCGACGTAATCGAGAGGCACAATCCGGTCAAGCTCGTCGAGGCGGTTCCTCGCCTCCTCGATGATACCCTTGAGGCCTACCCTAAATATCTTTTCGTAGTTCGGGATTCCGAGCTCCGACCAGTGCGTCCACATGAAGGTCCCCTCGTACCGCCAGTACTTCAGCTCGTCGCCGGTGAAGGTGTTTTGCTGGATGTCGCTCATCGATCTTCCGCGCCAGTAATCGACCAGTTCCCCCAGCTCCTCCCTGCCGGCGTCGTCAAGGAGACCCTCCCCCTCCTTTCCGCTGACCACCCTCTTTACTGAGCGCCAGTTCATGTCTATGGGAAAGTAGAGGCCTTCAGGCGTTGATACGTTGTTTCCTACTATCCTCTCCCAGTCCTGGATGTAGATGTCCATCTTTGAGAGGATGTTGTAGAGACCCTTGGCCCGCCTCATCACCATCGGCTCGTCCTCGGTCTCCCTGTACGATTCGGTCAACAGCCGCGACCTCTGTATGTCCAGCGTGATCCCGGGGCGGTACATGCCTCTCGCCGACTCGTCCTCCGCGTATCCCCGCCTGACGTTCCTGACCGCCTTGATCTTCAGCTTCTCTTTAAGATTTAACGCCTCAGATTCCATGGTCAACTCCCAAATGTTTACAGGTTTTTAATTAGTTTATAGTCGATATTGCGCCAAAAGTCAAGGACAGGGGAAAGCGGCAGGCTCAAGGGGTGCGACGGCTCTTGAGACCTGCCCCTTGCAAACTGTTGATCTTCTGTCTTCAGCTGATATTAAAGTGTCATTTTAGAGGGGGTCATTTCCTCAAGACTCAAAATCGGGGGCAACGACATTAATCAAGTGCGGCTAATCCCGTTCCGTCAAAGTATAGTAACAGGTATCGTCCCCCATCGCCTTGCACTTGATCTCCCTTACTATATACTTTTTCTCGCCGTAGGCCCAGTCCGACATGTATTGGAGCGCCCCCGCGGTTGTTGCGCAGATCGGCCTCTTGGATTTGTAATTTATACAGGTAAGGCAGTTGAAGACGTCAAAATCCGCCTTTCCGTCGTCGCGCATGACTATTCTCCCCTCGCTGGTGGCGAGGCTCCACAGCTCGAGGGCCTTCAGGAACTTCTCGTCCGGTTCGAGTCCCTCCTTGTCGTCAAGGACGTGTCCTATCTCCACCGCGTATTTGGCTCCGGTAAATCCTATGCGTCTCCAAACGCCCAGGGCGCCCTCGAGTCCCAGAATATCTGCGACCTCCGCAATCATTTTGTCCCTCTTGCCCTCGGTGACACAGGGATTGAAATCATAGGGGGGAGGATTCTCGAATACGTCAAGGATGCCGGCTCCCTTGAAGATTATCTTGCACCCGTTCTCCCCCAAAATCTCGGTTATGGCGTCGATGGAGCATCTCATTGTGATGTTGGAGACCATTCCCTCTTGGGCCATCCTGTCCTCCTTTGACCTGCCGATAATATCCATATCGGTTCAAGAAGACAGCGAGCGCCATTTTGCGGCAGGCACAAAAAGATGTTTAGAAACAGACCCCTTTGTAAAATCGATCCCCCAAGCTCGTCTTTAGAATGACCTGCAAGGTCAATTAAACGCTGCTGAAATCTATCCGATGATCTCGTAATCTATCTTATAGAGGCACTCGTCATCTCCCAGCAGCCTGCATTTCACCTCATTCACCGCCACCTTTGTTTCCTTGAAGATGTTTCCGATCTCATACAGAATGCCCTTAATAAAGGAGCAGGAAGGCTCCTTGAATTCCTTTAGTTTTTCACTGTCTTTGGTGTATATCTCACACTCCGTGCAGTCCGGCCTGTGGATGAGTATCTGTCTGGTCTCGCCGAAGTGCTCCATCGTCTTGTCCGGATCGTATCCTGCGTTGGTTATATACGCCCGGTAACCCAACTTTAGCTTTTCGATAGGGTCTAATTTCATGGTAATGAGGGTTTGGAGGGGCAAGGAGTGCTTTACAATGTTCTTTACGGAGGTTACACCCCCCCTGAACATTATGATGTCGTATCCTTTATTCCCCACGATCTCCCTGACCCCGTAAAACAGCCTTGTTACATCATCGAAAGCGACCCTGGCTTCGGGGTCGTAATCGACCGGGTTATTCACCATCCAGCCCAACCCGGCGAAGTTCAGGACGGAGTTTTTACCGCTTTTTCCCAAGATGTCCTCTATTGCATCCACGACCGATCGATAAGACAAATGAGTTAGAGATTTCCCTTCTGTCATTGTCAAGTTCCTCAAGTTATGAAAAGCAAGTTTATTAAGAAGTCAGTTTATTTGAAATGTAATTTTGAGTGACTCAACTTCCGGTCGGAGAGGGTGTGCTTCCGTGGGGGCAAACAACAAATTACATATCTGCTTTAACGGTATCACTATATATATGCATAATTATAGCAAGTTTCATCTAAAAAGTGCATCTAAATCGGCATCGCTTTTAGACCCTCGGAGTCTCCGGTTGGGCGAGGGAAGACGGCCCTTGAAAAGGGAGATGGAGGTTATTACATGAACAGGGGACGGACACAAGGCCCGTCCCCGATGTCGAGACGCTTACGTAAAAAATCCTTGAGGTCAAATTTCCCTTTAGTATCTCTTTATCTTGCCGGGGAGGATAAAGGGGTAGCCCTTTCTCGTGATCTTCGTCCTGATGAAGCGGTCTACTTTTCTGAAGAACAGCCACAGCCGCCATATCAACACGTCCTCCCTGTAATAGCTGTTGACCTTCTTCATGGTGATAGGCTCTATTTTAAGGTCTTTCGCCTCCGTCTCAAAGAAATCGTTCGCCAGGTCGATGAGGGCGGGGATCAGGTCGGAGCGCTGTTCCTTGTAGAAATTTGCGACCAGGTCGATCGTCGAGAGGTGGAAGTCGTAGTAGCGGGAGATCACGTCCTCGACAAACAACAGGCGGACAATCCAGAGGAGAAAGGAGGGGGCCGCCCTCAAGATCAGCTCCGGATCGAGCTGCTCCACGCCGTCCTTCCTGAAGAGGGGAGTCGTGGTGTCGATGAAGAAGAACTCGGTCTTTTCGGTGATCTTCGGCCTTTTGGGATCGAATCCCTTTACCGCCCAGTTGGATATCTGGGCGTCGAGCACGATATTGAGCTTCTTGTTCTTCTTGTTGAAATCGAAGGTCTTCTTTATCTCCCTTAATATGAGCCTTACCAACAACATGATCTCATCGTCTGTTATCGAGTGGATGATCTTGTGGGCGATTGACGCGGGGTCGAGGATCTTCTGGACGCCGAACATCACGATCTGGCCGTCGTCGTTTTCGATCACGACGGAATCGAAGGGGGGGACCGTGATGCCTATCTTGTTCAGCAGGTCGTTGTACTCATTGTATACCGCCCTGTACTTCTCGGCCTCCTCCATGTCCTCGAAGATGGGCATCCTCTTGTAGGCGAGGTCACCTTGACCCTCCCCAGTTATGGTGAAGACCGTGGACATCTCGCCGTATCCGAGAACCTTGGTGGGAACTTCGTTATCCTCGGGATTCCTGGGGTCCAGTCCCCTCTCAAACCTCATGAGGAGGTCCCTGTCGATTTTCAGTTTGGTCATAAAAATAATCCCCTCAAAATGGATTGATAAAAATAATTTGCTACCTATTTAATTTAAACACTATCTTATTCAGAAAACCGGCCGCAGGCCTCAATAGTCTAAAACATTCTATATAATTGATCCGTCGATTGCAATCACTATCAATTTCTCTTTCCGGCTTAAGGGGGAAACCAACGGTCACTTTCTTAATGAAACCGGAAAAGCCCGATGTTACTTGTCTATTTATCAGCGCTAAGGTCGTAGAGAAAAACCGAGGAGGCAACGCTGTTAAAGGAGTCTACCCTCCTTCCGGCCTTGTCGAGACGATCGAGATAGCTCCTTTTCATCTCCTCAATCGTTTCCTCCCTGTATATGTGGGAGAATATGACCCAGACTCTCTTTTCGCCTCTGATTCTATTTAGCTCAAAGGAGTATATATATGGATTCTTGCGGATAAGTGAGTCGGAATAAACAGGCTCGTCATCAAATCCGTATCGCGGCGCGTAATATAGAAATTGGTGGATGGCGCCATGATAGGTATATATGACGTCTCCGGGCTCCCAATGCGCCTTCATATAGTTCAAAACGGGCCTTATCTCTTCTCGCTGTATGGGGATAAAAAGGTAGTTTCCCTTCTTTACAAAAGAGCAGATCAAAAGCGTTACCAGGAGAAGGGCCATAATGGCGGTGGCGACCCGAGACTTCGCACACCTTTTCAGCGTCTCGACAATCCCCTCCGAAATCAGCAGGATCGGTATGGGAATCAAAAAGAGGAGCAGCCTCTCGTAAAAGGGATAGAGCTTAAGGGCCGATGCCGCAAGGGTAAAGAAAAACGGCATAATCATAAATAAGATGAGCTTCTTATTTCTGTGAAACAGAGAAAATGTGCCGATCAAAAAAAAGACTATCCAGAATCCCGACAGGGGATACATGCCGAGCATTAACTTATTTTTAAATATAGAGACAAAGTGCTCATAGTACCACATAAGGTCCGAAGCGGAGGTAATCGGAAAGGGGGCGAAGTGAATCGACCAGTAGCCGAAGAGCCACTTCTTGTCCATCTCGTTTTTGACGGTTGAAAAGGAGAAATAGTCCGCGGCAAAGGAGAGCAGCCAAAACAGAAGGATCGGGATGACCGCGTAGAGCTTTTTCCACTCTCTTTCCCATATCGAGAATATTATGAGGGTCGTCCCTGCTCCAGCCATAACGAATATAAGGGGATGGGAAAACCAGATCATGATACTCCCGAGGAGGGCCAGAACAAGCGAGGTCTTTAAATCATACTCTTTTTTTTCGGCATACAACAATGCCAGATATAAGAGCATTGTTGCCATCACGTCACATGCGTACTGTTTTGCCTCTACCGAATAGTAGAGGAGAGACCACGTCGTTATAAAGATAATAAGCGCGACCGGAACACTCTCTTTCTTCAAGACCTTTTTGGAGAGGGAATAAAAGAGGGGGAGCGAGATCAGGCCGCAGATAAGGGGAAAGAGTCTCAGGGAATATTCGGAATTTCCGAAGACGAGGGTTATCGCCTTTTCCACAAAGAGGAAGCCCAGCGGCGCGTACTGATTGTAATCGAGATGCTCGATAAGCCCCGAAAACGGCCTGTTGATGATATTTAGGGCAAGGGCGGCCTCGTCGATCCAAAGGGACTTGCAGTAGAGATACTGATAAATGCGAAGGAATGCGCCTACGGTGATAACATATATAGGAAGCCTGTCAGATAAATATATCCGCTTTACGGTGGAAATCAATTTTTTCCCCGTCTCACTCCAGGGGACTCCCATTCCTTTCGCACTCGATCATCAATTAAAAAACCTGTACCAGATGATGTAGAATACAGCCAGAATCCCGTCCCTCCAGCCGATTTTCTTACCCTCCTTGTACGTGCGCCCATAGTAGCTGATGGGAATCTCGTATATCCTATGTTTCCTTCTTGTAATCTTGGCTGTGAACTCCGGCTCAAAGCCGAACCTGTTCGATCTGAAGGTAAGCTCCCTCAACACCTCGCTTTTGAAGACTTTGTAGCAGGTCTCCATGTCCGTGAGATTTATGTTGTTCATCGTGTTGGAAAGCAGCGTAAGGAGCTTGTTCGCTCTGTAGTGCCAGAAATAAATGGACCCTTGGGGGCTTCCCAAAAAACGCGAGCCGTACACCACGTCCGCAATCCCGTCGACGATGGGTCCCAGGAGCTTCCCGTACTCGCTTGGGTCGTATTCGAGATCTGCGTCCTGAATTACAACCAAGTCCCCGGTTAAAGCCATAAATCCGGTCCTCAACGCGGCCCCCTTCCCCCTGTTTTTGTCGTGATATAAAACCTTCAGGTCTTTTCTGCTCCTTGCCAGCCCCTCCAACTTAATCCTTGTTCCGTCCGTGGAGAAATCATCGACTACGATAATCTCCCTTTCGGCTACCGTTTCGATTATGGCCGAATCGACCCTCCTCAATATCTCTTCGATGGTATTCTCCTCGTTATAGACCGGAACGACAATAGACAATTTCATGGAATTTGCCTTCATTGCTCCAGAATAATGAGGAAGAACGATAAATTCTGATAGTAATTACCACTAAGTAAATCTTCTGTCAAGATAAAAAAATAGCCCGATTTTGGCTGTTCAGCGGGACCAAAAGTAAAAATCCTGGATATTTTAAGGAAATAGACTAATATAAAAAAGTCTGCGATAAATAAACCGGGCCTTGGAATATTTAATGATTAGTGGTATATTCACCTAAGGTTTTTTGCAGGAAGATTAAGGTAAACTAGATATGAAGAAGCAGCTGTACACAAACGGAGCGGTGGTCACCATGGAGACCGAGGGGGACCTCCACGAGGCGCTGGCGGTCGAGGGCGATAAGATCCTCGGGGTCGGCGGCATGGACGAGATGAAGGATATGCTGGGAAAGGGTTACGCCGAGGTAGACCTGGGAGGGGGTGCGCTCCTTCCCGGATTTATCGACTGCCACCTCCACGTCATACTCTCGGCGTACTTCAAGATGAACCTCGACCTAGCAAAGATAAGGTCTCTCGACGAGTTCCTAAAAACCGTAAAGGGCGAGGTCGAAGCCGCCGAGAAGGGGAAGTGGATCATGGGGCTCCGCTTCAGGGAGGACGACTACCCGGAGAAGAGGCCCCCAACGCTTATGGAGCTCGACTCCGTCTCCCCGGAAAACCCTTTGGTCCTTTTGAGGTACGACGGCCACTCGGCAATTGTCAACTCCCTCGCCTTGAAGGAAGCCAATATAACGGCAGACACCCCGAACCCTCAGGGCGGTTTGATAGAGAAGGCCGGCGGCAGGCCCACCGGCGTCTTGAAGGAGCTTGCCATGAAGCTGATAATGAGCGCGGTCCCGACGCCGGAGATAGAGGAGTTTAAAAGGGGACATAAGATGTTCACGGACCTTATCTTGTCCTATGGGATCACCGGCGTGAACGGCATCATGCAGACCGGGGAGGAGGGGCCCTCCGGCGCCCTGGGGCCCTTCGAGATACCTATATTCAAACTCTTCGAGGGGGACTTCCCGATCCGCAACTACCCGATGATCGCGGCCCCGGACGTCCCTACGTTCACAAAGGCCCTTGCCGACAACTTCGGCGGAAAGAAGACAGGCGGGAGGTGGAGGGGCGGAGCGCTCAAGCTCTTTCTGGACGGGACGTTCGGCTCCAGGACTGCCTACTTCACCAAGGACTACCACGACTCCCCTGGCGAGAGGGGGATGCTGGTCCAGTCGATAGAGGAGATCAAAGAGACGATCTTTGCCGCACAGCGGGAGGGGGTTCAGGTGGCGACCCACGCCATCGGCGACAGGGCGGTGAGCGAGCTGGCAAAGATATACCGCGACGCCCACAAAGAGGTCGAGATCGGGGGGGGCAAGACAACGCTCCGCCACAGGATCGAGCACGCCGGGATGATAAACCCGGAGGACTATGGGGCGATAAAGGAGGGGGGGGCGATCTGTTCGTTCCAGCCGTCGTTCATAGCCTCCGAGGGCTCCTGGATAGAGTCGAGGGTTGGGGGGAGGCTCAACAGGGTCTACCCTATAAGGTCGATACTGGACTACGGCATCCCTGTATGCGGCGGCTCCGATTCCCCCATCGAAGACCCAAGCGTCCTGACCGGCATATGGGCCGCGGTGGTAAGGGAGGGCTTCACGGCCGATCAGTCATTATCGCCCTTCGAGGCGGTCTCCCTCTACACGAGGATGGCGGCGTATGCCTCGTTTGTGGAGGATGCCAGGGGGACGATCTCCAAGGGCAAGCTTGCCGACTTCGTCCTCCTCGATAAAAACCCGATGGATGTGAGGCCGAACGAGATCAGGGACATCGAGGTAAAGATGACGATCATAGGCGGGGAGACGGTCCGGGGGGGATAGGAGACACAGTAAGTTTAAATTTATGGGGGGGCAAGAGGAATCGCGCCCCTTCATTTTTTGCGGCCGGATTTTGTTGTTTCGTGAAATAATATTTTTTGACATGACAATAATTAATAACTATAATAATTTAGGTAAAAATCGGACAATGGATTGGAGGTTTTAAGATGAAGAGTACAAAGAGCTTGATTGGAGGTGTCATCAAGATAGTTGTTCTGTCTATTATAACCGGCTTTTTACTCACCGCCTGCCTCACCGAGGCGGAAAAGGCCAGCAACGAGGGGATCAGGAAATCGCAGAAGGGGCTTTACGGCGAGGCGATCGAGGAGTTCAACAGGT
>JAFGIX010000063.1 GCA_016929395.1 Candidatus Zymogenus saltonus | reverse complement strand
AGCAGTTGATATTGTTAGATAATATTGGTCGGGGCGAGAGGATTTGAACCTCCGACCCCCTGCTCCCAAAGCAGGTGCGCTAACCAGACTGCGCTACGCCCCGATAAAGGGAAATTCTACTACCCCGAATTTGAAAAAGCAAGGATAATTATCTTTTCACAACGGTCTCTTTCGGGTATGAGTATATATCAAGTGGGGGAACGTCTTTGTCTATTTTTTAAATTTGCTCTGGGGACGTGTATCGGGCTTTAAGCTTCAGCGGTGATCTGTTCCTTTCTGCAGGGGGGGACTCGATTTTTTTGGACTTGATTTCCTTCTCGACTTCCTCCTTGGGGGTTTCAGAATACTTCTCAATGGATCGGTGTCGTTATCGGTCGGCGGGTATTGGGAATCCGTGAAATATCCAAATACACGGGCCGAGATACCAAGGAGATTGAAGGCCTTGTGAAAGTGATTTTTCTTTGTCAGATAGGGCGGTATGAAGCCCTTGTCCAAGTTGCGAAGCAGCTTCCAGTTGAGGTAAAGGAGGCTTTTCATAGTATCTATGTTGCCCTTCGAGATTTCGAGGCTCTTCAACGATTCGGAGAGATGTCTTTGAATCAACCTCGGGATATCGATTCCGCCCCCGTTGTTTTCTGAAACGGTCTTGTTGATATATGTTATTGTCGACGGTATCATCGGGACGGCAAGGAGAAACGCAACGGAGGGCTCAACCCCGGACTTAACGAGGTTATCAAGAAGGCCAAGTGCCGTTAAGACCATTTCTTCGGTAATGTCTGTTTTTTCGATCGATTCGCAGACATATGGAAATAAGACATTCAGAATTCCATACTCCCTAAAGAGCCTGAATGCCTCTCTGGAGTACCCGCTTCTCAGGTCTTTCAGTATCTCTTCCTGAATCCTGTGGGAGGAACAGAGGGCGATACTCTCGGACATCTTCCTGATGGCCCTTTCCGTCTCTTCAGCGATGGTAAAGCCGGTACGGGCGCTGTGGCGAATGGCGCGGGTAATCCTGACGGGATCTTCCGCAAATCGCTCCTCGGGGTCGCCTATTACCCTTACTATTCCCTCCTCGATATCCTTTATGCCTCCAACATGATCTATGACCGTAAAGTCCGCGATGTTGTAGAAAAGGCCGTTGATGGTCAGGTCCCTTCTGAAGGCGTCTTCTATGGGTGTGCCGAAGGTATTGTCCTTTGAGGTGGGGAGTCCATTCGACGATATTTCTTCTTCGCTCTTCTTTCTGAACGTAGTGACTTCGACTATATCGTTTCCCTTGAATCTCACATGGACGATCTTGAACCTTCTCCCTATAATAAGGCTGTTTGCAAAGAGACGCTTTATCTCCCTGGGGGTGGCATCGGTCCCGATATCGAAGTCCTTCGGCTTTCTTCCCATCAGGAGGTCCCTGACGCTTCCGCCGACGAGGTAGGCCTTATACCCGTGGTTGTGCAGCCGATACAGTACCTTAAGGGCGTTCTGATCGATGTTCTTTCTGGAAATGGGATGTTTATCCCTCGTGAGGATTACGGTCTCCCGATTCAGAGGGGTCGATTGTGCAGTTGTCGGCCTTGTTTCTTTTGACTTCGCAAAAGGAAGCCGCATCAATATTTTCTTTTTTAGCCAGCTCAAAAGCAGAATTGAAAGAGATCCATTAAGTGCAATAAAAACAAAAAGATACGCAACTTGTGTATATAATAAGCGATTTTTAGTAAAATTTCAAGACATTTATTGAATTTTATTTTTTAAAAGGGCGAAAAGGTGTAATTTTTGCTTTAAAAAATAGCACAAAATGCTGAATATTGATTTAAAGTTGCCTCTTTTTTTAACATCTACGGATGCCCGAAAAGATAATTATCTATTTGCTCGAAATGCCGTCGAATGTATTAATAAATACAATAAATGGCGATAAAGAAGTCCAATAAACGAGATACTTTTCTTGTTCAGACTTCCTTTACAATACCGCTTATACTCACGTCGTAGGGGGGGTAGAGGATTCCCCTTTCGGTGATTATGCCGCTAACGAGGTGATTGGGGGTGACGTCAAAGGCGGGGTTGAATACCTTGACCCCCTTTAAGGTCGAGGCCTTTCCCATAAACTCCCTCACCTCATCGGGGTCGCGCTCTTCGATGGGGATGTCCTCACCGCTCTTCGTATCTATGTCTATCGTGGAGATGGGGGCAGCCACAAAGAAGGGCACATCGTTCTCCAGGGCGACGACGGCCAGGGTATAGGTGCCGATTTTATTTGCCACATCGCCGTTTGCCGCGATCCTGTCTGCGCCCACGATCACCTTGTCTATCTTTTTCTCCCTCATGACGTAACCGCACATGTTGTCGGTGATTAGCGTTACATCTATGTTGTCGGCGGTCAGCTCCCAGACGGTAAGCCTGCTCCCCTGGAGGAGGGGCCTCGTCTCCGTTGCGATTACCTTTATATCTTTGCCCTCCTCGACCGCCCTTCTGACAACCGAGAGGGCCGTGCCGTATCCGGCCGTGGCCAGCGCGCCGGCGTTGCAGTGGGTCATAACGGTTTCTCCCGACGTCAAGAGGGAGGCGCCGTTTTGCCCCATCTTTCTGTTTATCTCAATATCCTCATGATATATTTTGAGGGCCTCCCTCTCGAGCTCCGCGGTTATCTCGTCCGGATTCTCCCCGGTCTTTTTTGCAGCCGCCATCATCCTATCTACCGCCCAGAAGAGGTTCTTGGCCGTCGGGCGGGAGGAGGCAAGGAGCTCTGCGACACCGGTCAGTTTTGCGGCAAAATCTTTATCGTCGGAGTAATTGATCTGCTTTGCGCCCAGGGCGATCCCCATCGCCGCCGCAACGCCTATGGCGGGAGCGCCCCGTATCCGAAGCTTTTTTATGGCCTCAAAAACATCGTTCGGATCTTTAAGGGTGATGTATCTCTCTTCCTGGGGGAGGAGGGTCTGGTCTAATATCTCCACGGCGCTGCCGAGCCATCTTATCGTCCGAAATGACATAGGGATTTGAAAGGCTATTCGAATCTGATAAATTTTATTGTGAACTCTTCCTTGTTTTGTTTCTCAAGCTCCCTCTTGAATTCTTCAAATATCTCGTCGGCGTTCTTTTTCATCAGGAACTTGGGACGAAGCAGGAACTCGGGATTCTGCAGGTTCCCCGTGATTTTAAACGGGATGGAGAGTCTCCCCGCCGTATCCCGGATCAAGGAGGGGATATACTCTGTTTTCAATTCCAATGCCATCGAATCGGTGAGGAAGATGTTCCCCTTGACATCTATTTCACCGTCCATATTTAAAGTTCCCCGGGCGAATGCGTCCCACTCCGGTGACTTAAGGATGATGGTTGAGGTCTTGAACTCGCCTTCGGAGAGGAGGAAGCTCCCGCCGATTATCGTGAAACGGGTGTCAAGATCCTCCGGCAGATCAGGTCTGGGTATGAGCCCCAGGGAGAGGAGCTCTGCGCGAATGCTGAAGGCCGGAATTATTCCGTCCTCGATCCTGAATATGCCCTCTCCCGAAAGGCTACACGACATCTCATCGATCGATTTTCCCTTGCCGGTAAACGTGCCCTCGAAGGTGGTTTTACCGAAAAAGGTTTCATCGCCCTTGCACACGATCCCGATGAGCTTGTTGGCCATCACGCCCGAGATCGAGCTGTTGACGACCAGCTCGGGAGTTTTGCCGGAGAGGTCGATGAAGCCCTTGGACCTCACTATGCCGCCGAAGAGCTTAAGGCCGATTTCGTCCACCTTGAAGACGTTATCTTTGATCGTGGCTGTCAGCTTTAGATCCTCGAAGGGGGAGTCGAAGAAGACCCCGAATGGTATATCGAGACTCAACCTGCCGGATAGAGGCAGCGTTGAAGATCGAAAAAGTGTGAAGATACTTGACCGCTCAAATCTCGTCTCGCCGCTTTTCGAGATAATATCGGAAATGTTTTCATTATCTTGAAGCCTAAGGTCGCTTAGGATAATATCGGCTTCCTTCAATTTTACAGCCTCATTGGTGACGTCATCGGCTCCTGTTCTATTAAAATTTATCGTGGTGTCCGTAAGGGCGACTCTCTCGATCTCGGCGCTTTTCTTTTTGAAGGGGGATTTTGGTGTCCCCGACAGGTCGGATGAAGTTAAGCTGTCATTGTGATGACTCTTATAAGTCCCGCTGCCGAGGGACGAGACGTTGTATTTTCCCGACTCATTTTCGATGATGGTCAAGTCCGCTCCGGCAAAGGTAATGCCGGTGACCACAAGCTCCCCTTTTATCAGCGGGAAAAACCTTATGGAGAGAACGACCTCTTCTGATTTCAGAAAAGGCTCCTTCGAGAAGGCGGGATCGTCATCGATGGACACATCCTTAAGGACGATTTTTGATCCATTAATCAGCTTGATGTCAATATCCCTTGCCGTTACATCCCGCGCAAATTCATATGAAAGCCACTCCTCAAGGCTGTCCCTGTAGACATTGACGTCCAGCATCTTGGGGACGAAAAAGGCGGTGAGAAAAAAAGATGACAGAACGAGTATAACGAAGATAACAAGATACAATAATACCTTTTTCCTTTTGGTACTCGGCTCTTTCTCAGCGTTTCTTTTGATTACCGTTTTATACATTAAACTTATTTCTTATCCAATTTTTTTGTCCCATCCACCCCCTCGCTCCATCCATCCCCTCGATCCCTCCAACTAAACGCTCCATCCATCCCCTTGTTTCATCCATCCCTTACTCCCCCCAATCCCATTGCCCCGATCTCCTGCTTTTCTCACCAAACCCCTTTTCCCATCCTCCCTCATCCATTATCTGATTTTACCCAATCCCTTCTCTCATCCCCCCCATCAATCGGCGACCCGCTGAAATCAGGGATCGTTAACGGCAATTTTCGTTCAAGCGGATGCGGGCTACTTTTTCAGCTGTACCTTCAGGATTTCGTTCACGATCTGGGGATTTGCCTTTCCTCCGGTCTCCTTCATAATTCTACCGACAAAGAATTTCAGAAGTTGTTCCTTTCCCGCCCTGTAATCGGCCGCCTCTTTCTGGTTTTCGGAGATGACCCTCTTTACGATCTCCTCTATCTCTCCGGTGTCGGTTATCTGCTCAAGGCTTTTTTCCTTTACGATTACGCCGGGGCCTTTCTTTGTGTTATACATATCGATGAAGACTTCCTTGGCTATTTTTCCGCTGATCGTATTGTCTTCGATAAGCCCGATCAGCTCGGAGAGGGCCTTTGGGGATACGGGGGAGTCTACTATATCGGTTTTGGTTTCCTTGAGCTCCCTCATCAGCTCCACCATGATCCAGTTGCTGGCGAGCTTCGCGTTTGCGCCGCCCTTTACTACGTCCTCGAAGTAGTCCGCCGTGGCCTGCTCCGCCGTGAGGACCGACGCGTCGTAGGCTGGGAGCTTGTAGTCGTCTATGAACCTCTTGACCTTATCGTCCGGAAGCTCGGGAAGACTCCCCTTGACCTCCTTTATCCAGTTCGCGTCTATTTTCATGAAAACGAGGTCGGGATCGGGGAAGTAGCGGTAGTCGTGGGCCTCCTCCTTACCCCGCATCGATTCCGTTATGTTTAAGGAGTCGTTCCAGAGGCGAGTCTCCTGAATTACGTGTCCCCCGTCTTGGAGGACCTCTATCTGTCTTCTAATCTCGTATTCGAGGGCTCGCTCGACGTTCCTGAAGGAGTTCATGTTTTTCAGCTCGGTCCTCGTTCCGAACTCCACCGCGTTTTTCGGCATGACGGAGATGTTTGCGTCGCACCGAAAGCTCCCCTCCTCCATATTGCCGTCGCAGACACCGATGTAGCGCAGGATGCTCCTCAGTTTCCTGAGGTACATCCCCGCCTCCTCCGGGGTGTTCAGGTCCGGCTCCGAGACGATCTCCAAGAGCGGAACCCCCGTGCGGTTGAGATCGACGTAAGATACGGGTGCCGTCTCGTCATGCAGGAGCTTTCCGGCGTCCTCCTCCATGTGGACACGGGTCAGGCCGATCCTCTTCAGGCTGCCGTTCGTCTCGATCTCGATATATCCCCCCTTGGACAGGGGGAACTCGAACTGGGATATCTGGTAGCCCTTCGGGAGGTCGGGATAGAAGTAGTTCTTCCTGGCGAACTGGCCGAAGGGGGCAATCTCGCTGTGGGTCGCAAGCGCCGCTCTTATGCCGAACTCCACCACGCTCCTGTTGAGGACCGGAAGGACGCCCGGCTGGGCGGTGCATACCGGACAGATATGGGTGTTCGGCTCGGCCCCGAACTCGGTGGAGCACCCGCAGAATATCTTTGAAGTGGTCAAGAGCTGAGCGTGCACTTCAAGACCGATTACCGCTTTGTAATTCATGGTTAAGATGTCGAGGAAAATGGAACAAAATTAGATTTGAATTATACCAGATAAATGAGATAAATGTTATCCTTTTTTCATTATTGCAAGTTAAATCTTTTTAATTAGAGATACAGAAAGACTTGTGATTTGAAATGAAATTACAATATCATGCAGATATAAAGGCCCCCCCTTTTTTGTTGACCGGATATTTATCGGCTCGTATAATGATTACATATAAATTGATTGCGGCCAATCAGCGCTTGGAGCCGGGCTTGGAGCATTTCTCGGGTGGTTTAACAAAGGAGTTAAGAGATATGAAATCGGATAGGTATAAAATCGGTTGGGAAAAACTTGCGGAGATCGACGGGGAGCAGGGAGGAAGGGTTGTCGAGGCCCTCAAGAATATTGCCCCGGATTTCGCCGACCTGTTGATAGAATTTCCCTTTGGGGACGTATACAGCCGTCCGGGATTGGATCTTAAGTCGAGAGAGATAGCCACCTTGGCGGCCCTGACCGCCTTGGGAACGGCGGCCCCCCAGCTTAGGGTCCATGTCCACGGGGCGTTGAACGTGGGGTGCACCCGAACGGAGATAATCGAGGTGATGATACAGATGGCCGTTTACGCGGGATTTCCGGCCGCATTGAACGGGCTTTTTATCGCAAAAGAGGTCTTCGATGAGCGGGGGGTGTAGGCTTGACAGCCCCTTATTACATTATTTCAACATCGTGCTTCCGGGCGGAAGCGTAAACAGGGAATCCTCAAGAGCGCATCCTTTTATTTTACTATACTCCTTGGTAAGGCGGTGGCCCTTTGCCTCAAGCTCGATCTTTATCGGGCAGTCCAGCTCCACGGCGCGATACACGGCCAGTTTGTCCAAAAGAGGCTCGTGAAACGTATAAAGATAGACGTCGCACAACATCTCGTTGACCGTTTCGGTCCCAATGTTTTCCTTCGATGCGATCTCGTCGAGATTTCTGATCAGCTCTATAAAGATGAAATCTTCGCTGAGGTAATTCCACAGCTCGGAGTAGAGCCCACTCCCCGGATAGATCGTCCATTGGGCGCCGAAATCGCCGCGATAGATGACCACCTCTTTTCCGGCCTCCGTTTTTAATTCGTACCGGACGTTTTTATCTTTCACGTACGCGGTTCCAGAAAGCGCCGTTCCGTCACCGGTTCACGGTGACATCGGCCGTGAATTCTGCGCACCTTCCCGATGATGTCAAGAAGAGGGTGACATCAAGGGCGAAGGCAATTATAGAGAAATTTTTTTAAGGCTCTTTTGCTCATGTCTTTATGCTCCATTTGAAAAAGGATGTACTAAGAATATATTACATATTAAAAACTCTTGAATGGTAAAAAAATCGGATTAGGTATGATTTCAATCGGGCATCGGACGATTCCGCCGAAAAGGACTTGACCGTTACAGGTCATGGCGTGAAGGGTATTTTTCTACAAATTCATCCGTTCTTCAAAAACATTTTTTGTGGCGATAAGCATTTCATGTTATAATTTCTTAAAAACTATTTAGGAGAGGCTGATGGATAAAAAAAGACTTTTCACACCTTTTTTGCCCGCATGGATTATCCTTGCCGCCCTGTGCCTCCCGTTGGACCTTACGGGAGGGGATGACGGCGGAGGTATTAAACAGGGCCTGAGCGGTCGAGACGGCACTCTTGACCTTATCAAGGGAGATGGATTAACGGTTGGTTTTTGCAGCGCCGCCGAAAACGGCGAATCCGAAGTCGCGACTTATGTAGGCTTCCTGTTTTCACGAATTGAGAGGGTGGGAACGAAATCTGAAGGACCAGAGTATTATCTCAGGACGGACGGGGGAGAGGAGATACACCTGTTTAAAAATGCCACATTGTGGAGGGAAGACCCGGTATTGCAGGGATATGTAAACAAAAGAGTCTCGATATCCGGGGATTTGTACGAAAAGGAGCTGTTCTACAAGGAAGTGAAACCGATAATCGAATAGCCCGTGATGCCTTAAGAATGGTATTAGTAAAAGCGGTTAAAAACGCCGCCCCTCCCGAACAGATTCAATTTCTGTGCCGCAACGCAATTATTTCTTTTTTGTTGGTATTGGATTATAAAACGGCCCAGATGTTATAAAATCTATTTTTTTTGAGATCGATCATGCTGTCAAAACAGGATAGATTGCTGAACCTTGGATTATTCAAGATTCTAAGCCGATCTATCGAATCGAGCCGGTCCATTTGTTTTTTAATATCCAAATATCTCTGTAGATCGGCAATGTTACTAATTCAGGCTTCTTGAGGATCGTAAAGATAAATGCTGGTTGCTATTATAGCACGAAGCACATTGTATGGAGGCTCTGATGTCGAAAGCCAAAAGCAAAGTCGCACTTCTTGTAATTGATATGCAAAAAGAATATTTCGAGGAGGGGGCACCCCTCAAGGTCCCGAAGGGGGGAGAGGTCCTTGAAAATATCAAAAGGTTGGTGGATGCGGCGCGGGTGAAAAAGATCCCGTTGATGCACATTAGGCACATCGGTAAAGATCCCGATGCCTTTGTATTCGGGGCAGGCTCGCCCCTCGTAAAATTTGCGGACGAACTTAAGCCGAAGGCCGGAGAGCCGGCAATCACAAAAACAAGGCCCGGCTCTTTCTATATGACAGAGCTCGATGATATTCTTTTAAGGGAGGGTGTGGAAACCGTAGTCATCACCGGGCTGATGTCATTTATGTGCTGCGATACCACGGCAAGGGAGGCACACGCCAGGGGCTACAGCGTCCTTTTCGTAAGGGATGCGACGGCGGCGATAGACATCGGCGGTCTTTCAGCCGATACTATCCATGAGGTTGTCCTTGCCGTTCAGGGATTCAATTTCTCCCGTGTGGTTACTACCGATGAGGCGATCGCGGAGCTGTCATCGTAGAACACATAATAGATCGGTATCGGAGATTTAAAGGACCGGTCTATAGGTTTTTTGGGGAAAGGGGCGCGGGAGAGCTTTTTACTCCACGGGGAACCGGCTTTTATAAGGGGGCCGATTCAATATCGTCTTGACGCTTCTTTCTCCAAAAAGATTATTTTATGAGATCGCACCGAATAGAAAAATCCTTTAATGTTCGGGCGGGCCTCAAGGAGATTACTTAAGTCGGGTTGACGAGGCGGTTATAAATAAGAAAGAAGAGAGGCGTCGGAGTTCAGTTTCTATTCCACAGCAAATCTACCCCTAAAGTTTTCAAGTCGAGCGGGTTTAACACGATCGAACAAACCAGAAATTTATAGGCTTTTAGAATGCATCACAGCTTCGGTTTCGGCGTATCTGCCGTCCGGTTCTTCTCGAAGTAGTAGGCCGCCCGAAGGATGGCCCCCTCGTTCAGCGGCTTTGACAGGAGCTGAAGCCCGATGGGGAGGCCCGCCGTGCTTACACCCGCGGGGACGCATATCCCCGGAATTCCGGTGAGGTTTGCCGTTACGGTGTATATATCCACCAAGTACATGGACAGGGGGTCTTCGATCTTGTCCCCGATCTTGTAGGCCGGGGCGGGGGCGGCGGGGCCAGCGATGACGTCCACCTTTTTGAAGGCCTCGTCGTAGTCGTTTCTGATCAGCCTCCTTACCTGGAGGGCCTTTCTATAGTAAGCGTCGTAGTAACCGGAGGAGAGGGCGTATGTCCCCAGCATTATTCTCCTCTTGACCTCCCAGCCGAAGCCGGACGACCTCGACCTCCTGAACATATCGATCATCCCGTCATCCGGCGAAGACTCCCGGTGGCCGTACCTGACTCCGTCGTATCTGGCTAGGTTCGAGCTCGCCTCGGACGGCGCGATAATGTAGTAGGAGGCCAGGGCGTACTCGGTATGGGGGAGGCTCATCTCGACTACTTCGGCGCCCCCCTTCTCCAATACGCCAACCCCCTCCATGATCCTCTTTTCCACCTCGGAATCCAGTCCCTCCCCGAAGTACTCCTTGGGGAGCCCGACCTTGAGGCCCTTGACCTCCCCGGTCAGGAACTCCGTATAATTGGGGACTTCGATGTCAAGGGAGGTGGAGTCTCTCGGGTCGTGCCCGGAGATAGCGGTAAGGAGGATAGCCGTGTCCCTGACGTCCTTGGTCAGGGGACCGATCTGGTCGAGGGAGGAGGCGTAGGCCACAAGGCCGTAGCGGCTTACCCTACCGTATGTGGGCTTCAGCCCCACGATCCCGGTGTAGGAGGCGGGCTGTCTTATCGACCCCCCTGTATCGGAGCCCAGGGCGGTTATGCAGAGGTCTGCCGCCACCGCGGCGGCGCTTCCGCCGCTGGAGCCCCCCGGGACGTATTCCAGGTTGTGAGGATTTTTCGTTATGCCGAAAAAGGACGACTCTGTGGAGGAGCCCATGGCGAACTCGTCCATGTTCGTCTTGCCAATGATTATCGCCCCCAGGGAGTCGAGCCTCTCTATTACGGTTGCGTTGTATGGAGGTGTGTAGTTCTCGAGGATCTTCGACCCGCAGGTGGTGGGGATCCCCTTGGTGCAGATGAGATCTTTTACGGCGATAGGGATGCCGGTGAGCGGCGTTATGTCCCCCGACTTGATCCTCTTATCCGCTTCGACGGCCCTCTTAAGGGCCAGGTCCCCCGTGACCCTGATGTAGGCGTTCAGCTTCTTGTCCAACTCCTCTATCCTTGCGAGGACGCTCTTTACCACGTCCTCGGCGTTTGCCTTACCGCTCTTGTAGAGGTCGGTGGTCTCGCTTATTGTCAGGGGGAAATAATCCATCCTTTATACCTTAGTCAGATTTTTTTCAAACAACTCGAATGGCCCACACCCCCTGCCCACGATTTGAAGGGGGGTGGGGGGGTGGGCCGATTAGTTTAGAATTATATATATATTGATCCGTCCTAAATGTGATGTTTTCAGCCCCTCCCGCGCAACGGTGAAAGCTTGCTTACTCGATCACCTTTGGAACCCGGAAGAACGCCCCCTTCGAGTCGGGGGCGTTCTTCAGTATATCTTTTGTGTCTGTAAAAGGCTTCAGGGCGTCCTGTCTCATCACGTTCTCGTTCGGTATGGCGTGGGTCATCGGCTCGACGCCCGACGTGTCAAGCTCTCCCAGCTTTTCCATGTACACCAGGATGTCGTTTAAGGTCCTGGTCATCTCTTTCGCCTCGTCATCGGTCATGATGAGCCTCGAGAGCTTGGCCACGTACTGGACCTCGTCCGTGGTTATCTTTTCATTTTTGTCCGCCATATCCTAAACCTTATCCGTGGTTATCTTCTCCCTCTTGTCCGCCATACCCCTAAACCTCCATCTGCTCCATCATCTCGGCCGTGGTCATCTCCTTCGCCTCGCCCTTTTTGACGAATATCATCATGATGAGGGCCGCCAAGAAGAAGAATGGGACGACATAAAACATCGACTGGAAGTCTCCCGTCCTGTCTTTTACTATCCCTATAATGGGTGGAGAGACGGTCTGCGCAAGCATGGAGAAAAAGTAGTAGAGGCCGGTGTACAGACCTAACATCTCCTCTGTTGAAATGTCCCAGATCATCGCTATGGAGTTGATATTTATGGCCGCCCACGAGATACCGCCAAGAAACATTATGATATACACGAAAGTAACATTCGTTGTAAAAGCCAGGGCCCCGATGAAGACGGTCATCCCGACAAGTCCCCCGATGATGGTCTTTTTCCTCCCGAACTTTGTGGCGAAGTATCCGCTGGGAATGGAAAAGATAATGAAGGATACAATGAAAACCGAGAGAATCTGTGTGGTTGTTCCGGTTGACAGTCCGAGGGTGTGCTTGCCGTAGAGGGTAAAGAAGGTCTCGACACCGTTGTAGCCGAAAAACCAGAAGAAGATGGCGAGGAAGATAAAGATCGCGCTTTTCTCGACCATCCTGAACAGGAAAAAGAATACTATACAGGTAAAGACAACAAGGGAAACAAGGACATATCCTTGATATGCCGAATCAAAGAACCTTGTAAAGAGACTACTCATCAATCCTAATGAGTTAAATACGAAGAAGGTGATAAGCCCGCAGGCAATGGCGATAGAGGAAATTCTAACCAATTTCCATGAAAAGTCTTCCCCTTCTTCTTTTGGAATTTCTTTAGGCTCCTTGACCGTGAAATAGAGGAGAATTACGGCGATAACCAGAATCACCGCGGCGCCGGAAAAGGGGATATTGTGATTGACGTCAAACAGACGGCCCCCGATTAGGGTGGCAATGATCGCCCCGACACCGCCCATGAAGTTGATAATCCCGTTCGCCTTGCTCCTCAGGGGCGATGGGATGACGTCCGGCATAAGCGCTATGACGGGAGAGCGGTAAAGCGCCATGAAGAGGTTCATCATGACGATGGTCATTATCAGTATCCAGAAAATCTCTGCAACCGGGATATAGACAAAGAACACGGCGGCAATAGGCGCGCCGATAAGTATATAGGGCATACGCCTCCCTATTCTTGTTTTCGTCTTGTCGCTGACCGCGCCTATAATAGGCTGGACGGTGACGGCAAGGATGTTGTCAAATGTCATGAAAAGCCCTATGATTGTCGCCGATGCGATGTATTTCTCAAGTATTAAGGGTACAAGCGTGTTGTAAACCATCCAGATTATGGATACTCCGAAAAATCCGAACCCGATTAGAAAGGTCTTTTTAAAATCAAGTTTCATGGTTAAATTCCTCTTTTATTATACAATTTCAATTTAGTTATCACAGTTTTGTTGATATTGTCAACTAAAAAGGGAACCGTGCTTCAGGCTTTGGGCTTTCCTTGACAAAGGGTCCTTATCGTGTTAAAAGTCTCAATCGTACCCAAGTGTTTTTAATGCCTTCGTAACGTAAATCCGAAACGTTAATCTGATTTATGCAAAGGAGATCAATATGAGTCCTTTGATGCCCTCCGCTGACGATACAGGCCTTGTCGTCGTAGACTTTCAGACGGCCCTCCTCTCGGCGATGAAGGAGAAGATTGCGGACAAAATCACCAAAAACGGCGTAATCCTCATAAAGGGGGCGAAGATCCTGGGGCTTCCCATCGTGGTTACGGAGCAGTACCCCAGGGGGCTGGGCGAGACGATCCCCCCAATAATCGAGGCGCTGGGGGATTCTTACAGGCCGTTTGAGAAACTCTCGTTTTCCATCATGGGAGAGGAGGAGATAAGAAAAGCGGTTATCGGCCTTAAGGTCAAAAATATCGTGCTCTGCGGGATGGAGACCCACGTCTGCGTCCTGCAGAGCGGACTGGACCTCGTTGACTTCGGGATTGTCCCCTATGTCGCCGCAGATGCGGTGTCGTCGAGGAAAAAGCTCGACTGGGAGATCGCGATGGACCTCGCCAGGAGGGGCGGCGGGGAGGTGACGTCGACGGAGACGGTACTCTTCAAGCTTCTGAAGGCGGCCGGCGGAAGCGAGTTCAAGGAGATATCCAAGCTGCTGAAGTAGTCAGGGATACTTAGAGGGGAAAAAACGGGCGAGGCGGAAAGTGTGCCTCAAGCGGCCGAGGGTGGTCCGGGAGGCCGAGCTATTCGGGGATTTTAAGAGCAAAGGTGGGAGATCGCTTTTAGTGTCAACAATATATAGCTTGACTTTATACATCCCCTGTGTGAAAATCTACCGATTATAACCATGAGGCTTTGAGGCGTAATTTCCCGCGAGAGGCCTTATTTAAAAACAGGTTAATATTAATATGTCCACATCCGAAGACAAGACAAAAAAGCTCTTGAAGCTTATGGATGACGATGTCCGTGAGCTGGTGGCGGAGATGAAAATTTATCATCCCGCGGACATTGCGGAGTTCATGCAGTTTCTCCTCCCCGATGAGAAGAAGTTCGTCTTCTCTCTCCTCGATACGGCGACCGCCGCGGATGTGATTGTCGAGCTCGATGAGGACACGAAACAGCTCATCCTTCAGGAAACCCAGAGCAAAAGGATCACGGAGATTGTCGATGATCTCGAGTCGGACGACGCAGCGGACATCATAGACGATCTGCCGGACGAAATCGCCCAGGAGGTCCTCGAGAAGATAAGCGAGGAGGACGCCGAGGAAATCCAGCGTTTGATGCGCTACGACGAGGAATCCGCGGGCGGTATCATGCAGACGGAGGTCGTAAGCGTAAAGGATAACGCCAACGTCTCCAGGGCCATCAAAGAGATCCGCTCCATGTCTAAGGAGATGGAAGATATTCACAACGTCTATGTCGTCGATGCCGACGGCAGATTGGTGGGGGTGCTCCCCTTGAGGAAGCTGATACTCGCATCGCCTAAAAGCAAGGTCTTTAACGTAATGGATAAAGACCCAATAAGCGTCACAGTCGATCTGGATCAAGAGGAGGTGGCCAGAAAGTTCAAGAAGTACGACCTCGTAACCATGCCGGTTTTGGACAAACATAAGAGGCTTATCGGCCGCATAACGATCGACGACATCGTAGACATTATCGAGGAAGAGGCCACCGAGGACATCATAAAGCTGACCGGTGCCGTGGATGAGTACGCTTGGTCGTCGTCGGTATTCAAAAACGCCGGCACGAGGCTCCCCTGGCTCTTCGCCAGCTGGGTGGGGGGAATTATCGCATCCATGGTCATCGGCATTTTTAAGGAAACCCTCTCCGAGGCGGTCGTGCTGGCGGCGTTTATGCCGGTCATCGCCGGGATGGGGGGAAACGTGGCCTCCCAATCCTCCACGATCGTGGTTAGGGGACTCGCAATCGGGAGCATCGACGTAAAGAGGCTCTGGCAGGTCGTCTCGAGGGAGGTCAGGGTCGGGATAATACTGGGCGTCACCTACGGGGTGCTCCTGGGGGTCTTCGCCCGCTTTTTCTATTTGAAGGTCATCAGGCTCTGGATGGTGGTGGGGCTTGGTATCTTCGCCTCGATGACCATTGCCGCCACGATGGGTACGTTGATGCCCATCATCCTCGCCAAGCTCAAGATCGACCCGGCCGTGGCCTCCGGGCCTTTTGTCAGCACCACCACGGACATCATCAGCATACTAATGTATTTCACCCTCGCCACCGTAATTATCCTGTAGCCGTCTTAACATGGCAACGAGAAGAATCATCACCCCCGCCATACTCCTTAGGACGAGGGATATGGGGGAGTCGGACCTCTTGGTGGAGCTCTTCACGAGGAGGTCAGGTATTGTCGTCGGGGTTGCCAAGGGGGCGAAGAAGAGCAGGAAGCGCTTTGTCAACACCTTCGATACGGCGAACCTGATCACGGCGAAATTCTATCGGCCCAAGGGGAGGGAGCTTTTTATCATCGAGGACGCCTCCCTCATAGACTCGTTTCCCCACCTGTCGATCTCCATCTCCCTCCTGGCCTATTGTGAGTTTACGCTGGAGCTCCTGAGGGAGTTCGCGCCGGAGGGCGTGCCCCATCCCGAACTGTTCGACGGGGTTTCCTCGTTTCTCTCCGCCGTCAATGAAATAGGGGCGAAAAATGAGCGATGGAACGGATCATCGATCCCGTCGGCGGAAGGTCTATTCTGGTCATACACGCTGAAGTTTTTGGAGGGTCTGGGAATATCCCCCCTCCTCAAACAATGCGTCCGGTGCGGAAAGGGGTTTAGGGATTATGCTTCGGAAAACGGCGCCGACCTTTTTATCCCGTCGGCCGGGGGGATGGTGTGCGCAAGGTGCCTCCTCACAAGGGAGGGGGGCGTTCCCTTCTCCAGAGGGACGATTATGGCCCTCGCCAAGGCGGTTGAGGTTCCGATAGAGGGAGTTGGAAGGCCTTCGGCGCTCAAGTTTACGTTTAGCTCCCTAAAGGAGATCAGGAAGGGGCTCTTGGCCTTTATCCGTTATCAGGCAGGACGATCCCTGAAATCGGCCGACTTCATAGAGCGGTATATCAGGGACGATTGACGGGAGGGGAGATCGAAGTGAGACTGCTGATGATATTTTCACAAATCCAACAATATGGCGCTTGACATCTTTGTAAAAAGAGCTAAATTATAAGTTAGGAGAAGAAGCAAAGGAGGCTAAAAAGTATGCTTTATTTTGATCCTATCTACTTCATTATGGTGGGACCCGCACTGCTCCTTTCCGTCTACGCGTCCTTAAAGGTGAAGAGAGCGTTCGGGAAGTATTCCAAGGTCGCCACGGCTTCAGGGCTTACCGGGGCGCAGGCGGCCGCCAATATGTTGAGGAGAGAGGGCCTCAACGATGTTGAAATAGAGGAGACCAAGGGTTTCTTAAGCGATCACTACGACCCGAGGACAAAGACCTTGAGGCTATCTCCCGATGTCTACTCCGGGCGCTCCGTGGCCTCCGTGGGTGTTGCCGCTCACGAGGCGGGACACGCCCTGCAGGACGCCCACGGCTACACCCCCCTCAAGTTCAGGTCGGCGATAGTCCCGATGGCGAGCATCGGCTCGAAGTTAGCGTGGCCGCTATTGATCATCGGCGGGATCATCATGTATGCGGGGTCCGTGTTCGGACTCGTCATGGTAAAGGTGGGGATTATCCTGTTTTCCCTCGCCGTCGCCTTTCAGCTGATTACCCTGCCGGTGGAGTTCAACGCCAGCAGGAGGGCGCTTGCGGCCCTGTCGTCTTCCGGGATGTTGATGGAGGAGGAGGTGTCCGGCGCGAGGAAGGTCTTGAGCGCCGCCGCCCTGACCTATGTGGCCGCCGCCGCCGCGGCTGTGCTGCAGCTTCTATACTTCCTTCTGAGGTTCGGCCTACTGGGCGGAAGGGATTAGAGGTTTCCCAATTTCATTCAGGGGCGGGGCAGGCGGTTGCCGGTCAGCTGGGGGGAAGGGGGGATTTCATATACTTTCAGGTGTAGTCGCTTGATCGGCCTCCATTTGCCGCAGGGATCGGCGTGAGGGACGAAAGAGGTGAGGCGGCTCATCCAAAAAATATGATTATTGACATCGAGATAAAAAGCGACATAAAAAGATTTACAAAGGCCCAAAAATAAGATAGGATAATCTCCTCCATATCTCGAGGATATCCCATGTCTCGAAAAAAGCGTCCAAGAGGAGTAAGCAAAAGCCAGCTCAAAGTCTCCGGGCAGTTTATGATGACCCTGGGGACATTTCTCGCCGTCGTCGCCTCCTTCCTTTTGGTCGTGCTTATCGTTGGGGCCAGCGCCAGGCTGATCTTCATGATACTCCTCTTCTTCCTCTTCTTCATCCTGTTTTTCATCCCCATCTCAATCGCCATAAGGCCGATGATCGACCGAGATGTGATACACAAGTACCTCAACAAGATCGAAGGGCAGGTCAAGAGGTGGGAGTTTCAGGAGAAAGACCTTTACGACCTGAAGATGTTGAGACAGCACCTTCAGGGAAAGGATAACAAGGGCTACATCGAGCTTTTTCAGCGGGTGGTTTTCGTCCTCTCCGAGATGGAGAAGATAGAGCGGGCCAGGGCCGATTTCTACTGGGATGAGCCCCCGGAAGGGCCGCTGCACTGAGGCTTGTGTGGGGGGGGGTAGAGTTTATTTCTTGTTGTCCGATTTTTTGTCGATAAAATGTAGTCGGCCCGGCACTGCGGCACTGATTTTTTCAACTGCCTCACCTTTGACATCCTCACGTTTTTCTGCTATCATTCTCTCCACAATAAATATCCAACTCAAAGCTAACTTAAAGCCAAATTAAAGGTATCCCTATGAATCACGGACGGAACTTCAACGAGATATCCGAAAGAATATTCGCCCTGCTCAAAAAGAAGGGCGTAGCCGAATCCGAGGTCTACTATCGCGCCTCGAAACTCCTCACCATATCCTCCGAGGGGGGGGAGGTGGAGGACTTCAGGTTCTCGGAGCCGTACGGCGTAAGCCTTCGGGTCATCGTCAACGGCGGGATGGGATTTTCGTTCTCCACCCACCCGGACAACGGCGCCTTGGCCGATATGGTCGACGACGCCATATCGAGCGCGAAGAACTCGACCCCGGACGAGCATTACGCGCTGTCGGCCCCCTCTCCCGTCCCGGATGCGGGGCTCATATTCGACGACTCAATAGAGGGGGTCCCGATAGAGGAGAAGGTCGAGCGGGCGAGGGAGGTAGAGGCAGGGGCGCTCTCCGTCGACAAGAGGGTCAAGAGGGTGAGGAGCGCCCAGTACTCCGAGGCGCTTTCCCGTGTGTTTTTGAGAAACTCCAACGGCGTCGACGTGGGCTACAAAAAGAGCTACGTCACCGCCCAGCTAATGGCGGTGGCGCAGGAGAATGGCGACCAGGAGATGGGGTGGGATGTCGATTCCTCCATTAAATACGCGGATTTGGCCCCCCGGGAAGTCGGGAGAGGGGCCGGGATTAAGGCGGTCTCGATGCTCGGGGCAAAGAGGGCGCCCACCGGAAGGTTCACGGCCCTCCTGACGAGGGAGGTCGTTTCCGACCTCTTAGATGTGCTGGCGCCGTCGTTTCTGGGGGAAAACGTCCTGAAGGGGAAGTCCATTTTTAAGGGAAAGGGCGGTAAAAAGATAATCTCTTCTGAGCTGACGATTGTCGACGACGGCCTCCTCCCGGGGGGGATCGGGACCTTTCCCGTGGACGGGGAGGGCGTGCCGCAGAGAAGAAACTCGCTTGTTGCCAAAGGTGTGGTCGAGGGATTTCTCTACGATCTCCTGAATGCGGGGAGGGCCGGGGTGGATCCGACCGGGTCTTCCGTTCGGGGCGGGGTGACGGCGCCCCCCTCTTCCGGCGTAAATAATTTCTATATCGTCCCGGGGGTGGAAGATGCGGACTCACTCCTTAAAAGGGCGGGGCGGGGTATAATCATCTCCGAGCTGATGGGTGTGCACACGGCGAATCCCGTGACAGGGGAGTTCTCCGTGGGGGCCTCCGGCTTCATATTCGAGGACGGCAGGCGCTCCCAACCCTTCAAGGAGGCGGCGGTATCCGGTGACCTTATGGGCCTCTTCTCAAAGATTGCGGCGGTGGGATCCGACCTAAAGTTCTTTGGAAACATCGGGGCGCCGTCTCTGTTGATCTCCGAGGTGGAGCTGAGCGGCGAATAGCTCGATGAATTTGAAGCAATAAACGGTGTGAATTCAACTCACGAAGGAAACTTTCAGTCGTAAAGGGGGTAAGGTGATCTGGGAAGGACTGTCTTGACGACCAGGTTAAAGGGGCGTTTATGAGAGCCTGCAAACTACCGCCCAGGAACAAAGATAACGGATTTTAAGCACTTCTTGAATAAATAAGGTAACGGAGGCTGCCGAAGGAGTCGGGATTTATAAATCCCCCTTTAAAAGACAGTGATAACATTAGCGGTTGAGGGTATCGTCCGAGAAAGGCCCAAAAGGTGGCGATAGGAAAAAACAATAAACAAGAGCTCGCATTTACATCGACATTTCCATCCCCATCGACATCCCATCCCTATCGACATCCGGTCCCCGGTGTAGTACATGATACGTAAAGACTTCCATCAAGGGGCAGCGTCATTCAATCGAGGGGCAGTGTTGGGAAACAATAGAGTTCGACCGACACCAAATCATGGCCAACCCAAAAGCCCAAATCAACGGACGGCGGTCTCCCGATATAAAAGCTCAGTCATTGCTGTCCCGAACCGATCCGCACTTCTTTCCTCTTATTATCCAGGTACCCGTTGTTTCATCGTAAACTTCCCTGTACCTCAGGGAGCTCCCCTTTTTTCACCCAGGCGTTTGGTCATGGCCCTCGGGCCTGACGTCTTTGAACTGGATTACCTTAATGTCCCGGATGAACAGGAGAATTACATCTTCCCCTTTTATTTCTATCGTTTCGTATGTTCTAATTATCTTATTGACGTTGTCGATCACGATCTCTTTGTCGTACTTTCTTATCGAGCCGTCGGAGCCGACAACCGCAATGTCATATTTCCCCGCCTGTCTCGATGAGGAAATGGAGATGAACTCGAGCCTCTTTTTGGGATCCGGTCCTCCATAGAAGGAAAAGGGTGCGGCGGGTATTGCAACCCCGGGGCTGTAGGGCAGCTTTTCGCCCCCCGACTTTAACGTCAAGCCGTTGATTTTAGGAAAGAGGTTTTCGTTGCCCTCGGTCTCCTCAATCGCAAGTCGGATGAGATCTGCATCGGTTATATCGGCTCCTTTGTCAAAGTAGCTGATATTTACAACCTTGACCTTTGCCTTGACCGTTCGCGCCGAGGCAGGAGGGGCCCCCGTTAAGAAGAGCGAAGCCCCAAAAAAGAAGACAACCACAAAAGCGGCCGTGAAAGATAACGAATGGTTTCTTTTCTTCATTAAGTATACCTTAAAGGAACGAGAAATATATATATCACATTTTCTGTTTTTATCAAGGATAAAAAAATCCCGCTTAAAAAAGGGCGACGGGAAGATATCCCGTGCGCCCTTGATTATTTAAATTACTCTTGGGATTTAACTTGATACCGTTTTGTTGTCACACCTTCTCGAAATACTCGATATCGGTGATCATCGCCTCCCTCTGGTCGTCATCAAGCCACTTGGGCCTTACGCGGTCTCCCCTCTTGACCTTGTCCCCTGGGATTCGATGAAGTATCTTCGTCGACGCCCCGTCGAGCCTGATCAGGGCCATCGTGTAGGGGATGTCGAGCATGGGGCAGAACTTCTTGAAATACTCTTCCTCGTAGTTGACCACTGTGAACTCCTCGACGGTTCCCTCGGGGCCGACTTCCACAAGCTCCGTCATCTTCGAGAAGTCCCTCTCGCAGCGGGAGCGCGGCGGAAAGTAGACCTTGTCGCATTTTTCGCACCTCGCACCCAAGATCTTCTTTTCGTCCCTGAGAGCGATCAGCGCCCTGGATAAAAACACTCCGGCGAAGTAGCGGTAGGGGATGCTCATCAGGCCCCTCTTGCCGAAGCAGTCTTTCTGATCCAGCGGCAGTTTATCTGTTGTATACATATCTTTCTCCCTTTGTTTTCATTTCAATCCGCTCGATTATTGCCAGATCATTGTAAACTATTGCCAAATGATTAATCCTCCGCCAGCACCCAACCCTCAAGATCGGATGGGCGGGCCTCCCGTTTTTCCTTCCAGACCGGAACGACCCTCTTCCCCGGAGCGAGCTTTTCCGGGTCGTGTTCGAGGCAGAAGTGGAAAAATCCGCCGCCGTTGGGGAGGGCGACGATAAGGGTCGTGTAGGGGACCTCCCTCATAATCCCGGTAAGCGGATTTACCGTGGGGAAGTGGACCACGTCGAATGTGGCGATGTAGCCCCATTCGTCCAGCTTCACCCACTCGGTCGGCTCTTCGAAGCACTTGGGACAAACGATCTTCGGAGGAAAGAGGACGTTCCGGCACTTGCCGCATCGGTTTCCCCACAGCTCCTTGTCCTTGAGCTTGTTGAGCATGTGTCCCATGATCGGCCCCGTGGAAAAGGTTCCCGGGATCGCCATCTCGTAGCGGATCTCGACGATCTCCCTTCCCTCTTTATCTGTCTTGGTACCCATAGGTAAAACCTCCTTTTCTATTTGTCCGGCTTTTCGGCTCCCAGAAGATGAAATACCGTCCAGAAAGTCCCGCCGAATCCAGAGGACAGGGCAAGCTTGACGTCTTTAGGAACCTGGTGGTCGCCGGCGTTTCCGCGGATCTGGAGGGCCGCTTCCGCAACCCTTATGATTGCCGTGGCGCCTATCGGGTTCGACGATACCACGCCCCCCGATGGATTAAGCGGAAACTTGCCGTCTATGGCGAAATCGCCGTTCAAGACCATTTCGATCTGCTCACCGTTTTCGAGCATCAGGAATTTCCCAATCCAGTCGAGGGCCCACCAGCTTTGGGGATCGTACATCTCGAACACCCCTATCTGCTTTATCGGATCTACGATCCCGTTTCTGGCATAGAGCGTTCTTGCGGCCTCGCCGTGGGTGTCGAGATCGCCCATGTTTACCAGATCGAAGGTCTCCTGGCGGTGGACCGTTACATGGTCGTGCATCCAGACCGGTTTTTGCGGAAGCTTCTTCGCCAGCTCCTCCGAGACGAACAGGACTGCGCAGGCCCCGTTCGACTCCGGGCACATGTGAAGAAGCCGAAGCGGCCATGCCAGGACCCTCGACTCCAGGACGTCCTGCCTCGTGATCTCGATCCTGAGATGCGCCTTGTAGTTCTTCCTGGCGTTGTTCGCCATCAAGACCCTCAGCTCCGCCGCGGCCTGGTTTGCCGGCTCCCCGAACTTGTTCATCATCATAACGCCGTGGGTTCCGGTTATGGCGCCGGTCTGCACCTCCCGCTCCCAGAGTGGGTCGGCCATGTTGGTGATTCCCGTGGTCGTCATCCCCTCCTCCTGCTTTTCCCACCCGATCGCCAGGACCGAGTCGTACATTCCGGACGCGACGAGGTGGTCGGCGGAACAGGCTATCGTGGCGCCCGTGGTGCCTCCCGTGGTAATCCTGAAGCCCGCCTTTCCGTAGGCGCCGTCACCCAAGACGTGCCACATGTCCGGCTGGTGGATCCCCTCGAAGAGCTCCATGTTGCCGTGCACTATGCAGTCGATGTCTTTGAGATCCATCTTAGAATCGGCGAGGACCTCCTCTACGGCCTCGGCGACGAGCTCCACCATGTTGACGTCCTCCCGGTGTCCGCGGTGGCGGGTCTGACCGATCCCGGAGATGGCGACGTTTCTCATTCTCTTAGTCATGATTTCCCCCCCTCTTGTGCCTTGTCGTTTTCAAGGACCAAAACCGTGTGGAACTGTCCCGCAGGCCCGGCCGTGCCGTGTACCAGCGCCCTTCCGGCTCCCTTTACCTGATAGCCGTTGGCCTCACCCCTGAGCTGGAGAAAGGCCTCCGCCCCCCTTACGATGCCGGAGAGCAAAAGGGGATTTCCGCAAAGCTGGCCGCCCGACGGGTTGACCGGGAGCTTCCCCCCCATATCGGTCTTCCCCGACTCGAAAAGCTCCATACCCTTTCCCTGTTCGGCGAGCCCAAGTCCCTCGTACCAGAGCGGCTCCTGATAGGTGGCCTGGACGCTGATCTCGGCTATGTCAAACTCCTCCATCGGATCGATAATACCGGCTATGCGGTAAGCGCTCCAAGCCGCTTTAGGGAGGCTGGTCGACTCGTAGAGGTTCCTGTCTCCGAGGTAGTAGGAATCGTAGCAGTTTCCGTAGCCGGTAATCCAGACCGGCTTGTCGGTCAGTACCCTGGCCTTCGTCTCCTCGGCGAGGATCATGCAGACCGCCCCATCGCTTACGGGATAGAGGTCGAGCTCCTTGATCGGCGAGACCACTACCTTCGATTTCATGACGTCGTCCACCTTGATGCTCCCGGTGCGTTGGGCGTTCGGATTCTTCGCCCCGTTTTTGGCCGCCCTGACGGCTATCGCCGCCAGCTGTTTTTCCGTGACGCCCCATTTGTTCATGTAAGATTCGGCCTGGAGGCCCAGGGCTTGGGTATAGTCCATGCCCAAAAATCTCGTGTAGAAAGGCTCGAAGGCGTGGAAGGTCACTATGTTCCTCGAATCTACCTGTGATTCCTTCGCGTGGGCGAGGACGATGACTATGTCGTAGTGTCCCGAGGCTATCCCCGCCGCGGCGTATTGGATCGCCTCTGCACCGTCGCAGGCGACCTTTTCCTCCCCTCCCCACCTTCCAGTTCCCACAAGGTCGCCCATAGGTCCGTCGGAGATGGTACGCTGATCGAAAAAGTCGTCGGAGCACGTTATGGCAAAATCTATTCCCCTTCCCGGAACAAAAACGAGCCCCGTGTCGTCAAGACATTTTCTAACCAGCGGGTAGCACATCTCCTGGAAGCGCTCGTCCGCCTTCTTCTCTTCAAATTTCGTCTGGTGGGCGCTGACAATGGCTACTTTTCGTAACATATAAATTCCTCCCTTTCTTTAAGTGAGAAAATCCTTCCAGGAATCCGCTTTGCAGTACAGTTTTAAAACACCCCCCTTCAACAGAAATCGGTTTATAAAATTACAAAATCCTTATCATAGATTGACTAATCAGTCAAGAAATAAAGGTATACGAATTTTTTTAATTTTTTTATTGACATTATCGGCCCTGTCATATAAAAAAGCTATAACCTTTTAAATGGAACGACGATAGACCCCGTCACAAGTTGAAGATTTGAGAATATCTTAGACAATAGTTCAGTATATCCAAAATATCTATAAAATCCCTGTCCTTGAACGTTCTGAGAATACAAGATAATTGAATTAGTATAACCTTCAATCAATCTTTAAACACTTTTAATCACTATTTTAAAGCGACTTGAAAACAAAATGAAATTCTGTCATCAATGTAAAGAGCCGATAATCTCCGACTACATCTCCGTCAGAGACACCTGTCCCGCTTGCGGAATGGACCTGCGCATCTGCTACAATTGTATCTTCTACGATTCCGGGAGTTACAACCAGTGCAAGGAGCCCCAGAGCGAGTTTGTGGGGAATAAGGGTGGAAACAACTTCTGCGATTACTTTCGCTTCAAGTTGGAAAAGAGGGATGGGAACTCCGGGGGCGAGGTGGAACACGCCAAGGCGAAGTTGGAAGAGCTTTTCAAAAAGAACGCCTGAACCTAACCCGTCTGTCTCGGCAAATTAAATTATCAACTCAAGCTGTTTTTGGATGAGAGTAATTCTTTATATCCAAAAGATATAGTATGGATTGGATCGTCCTCTCCTCCAAATTGTCTGATGGTTTGATAGTTGATGGTATTCAAATTGGGATTGAGATCCTTTCGGCAGTCTCTTTTCTTCACCGATATTTTGTTTAAGACTATCGCCGTTACCCGTTTATATTTGCCGCAAAGGTGTAATCAATTTCGGGGCTCTCAAATCCCTTAAACCCTGCCTTAATCTCCGGGTGGTTTACCTAATAGCTGAATTTGTATTTACATTTTTGAGTCATCGCCCAAATATTAGGCTTCGCCATATCCGAGGGTAAAAATTCAAGTTTATTCTTTCCGATTTCAAATAATCTATATATGAAAGTCATATTTACCCGATTTTTATCACCATTTGTTTTTAAGGTATATCTCCAAGGCCTTGTTGAGCTTGGGGATATTCATCTTCTCAAGCCTCTCTGTAACCTCGGGAGATAGTACCGAATATACGGCTTCGCATTTTACCACGCCGTTTTCGTCCCAGAAGTAGACTTCATTATGTCCGAGTGAAGTGATCTTAAAAACCGTTCCTTTTGGAGCCAAGAGCTTAACACTACTATTTCCATAAAGTGGAGTATTTACGGCGCCGTCTGAGATAGTGTAGAATTTTTCGGAAGTTTTTAAAGAAGTGCTTGATTCAAAAGGAAATTTTTTACAGCTAAATTTTTCTTGACACTAATTATCTGTTATGTTATTTTTGTTTCCTTGAATGAGCATTCATTCATATATTTGGTAGGACATCGAAGGTAAATGGAGTGGTAAGATAGCCGCCGTTTTCCTCCGCAAACCTTGCTCTTTTAAAACCACCGGAACGCGGTTGACTTCCTTGCCTTTTCGTGATAACAAAGAATTTATATGGGCAAAGGAAAACCGCAAGTGAATGAAAATCTCAAGCTTTTCATCATTATTCTAAATAGAACGGAGTACTTGGATGATATCCTGACCCTTTTCTTGGAGCTGGGAGTGAGCGGCGCCACGATAATTGACTCCGTCGGAATGGGAAGGATTGTATCAAAAGATATCCCGATATTCGCCAGCTTCAGCGACCTCCTCTCCAGCTCGAGGCCGAGCAACAAAACCATTCTAACCATTGTGAGAGAGGATTTGATAGCCGAAATAGTGGACGGGATAGAAAAATCGATAGGGGATTTCACCGAAACCGGTATGGGGATATACTTCACTTTGTCCCTGGATCAAGTCTGGGGGCTTACAAAAGGGCTGGATGATTGACGGGGGGTCGAGGGATGAGTGGTAAGAGGATAGGGGATGAGGGATGGAGGGGGTGAGGGATGGGGGGAATGAGAGGGGGAGGGGGGATGTAAATGCGGGGTATGACAGGAATAAGAGGTGATTCAATAAAAAGCAGTGAAAGAGAAAGACAAAAAACTTCTTAAACAGGTTTTGCATCTAAGCAGTATCGGGTTTTCCCTTGTCTTGGCCATCGTCATGGGCCTCGCTATTGGAATTTTTATTGACCGAAAATTCGACACTGAACCGTGGTTTACGCTGATTTTTCTGGCATTTGGGATAATAGCCGGTTTCAGAAATATGTTTTATATCTTCAAGAAGTACGGACTCGAATACGATGATGAGGATGAAGAGGGAGACGATCAAGAGGATTGAGACGAATTCGTTTTGGATCGTCATAGCTGGAAGTATGGTCGTAATGATCCTCTTCTCTCTGATAGGGCTGCTCGCCTTTTCCATGGAATTCGCCCTCGGGGTCATTGTGGGGGGGGTGGTGGCGGTTTTAAACCATGTGGGGCTTTACAGGTCTCTTAATGGCCTCCTCTTGGCCGCATCCAGAAGGGATATCGGAAATCCCGATGAGGAAAGGCAAATAAAGAGGGGCACCTCATCTACCGTCTTTGGATTTTATATAAGGATCATACTCTCCGGCCTTATTATCTACTTCCCATTGAAGGGCGGTTGGGCGAGTCCACTGGCCATCTTCGTGGGGGCGTCCGTTGTTGCGATAAACAGCTTTATAGTTGCATTACTGCTGTCCAAGACTAATTAGGAGCTCAAGTTCATGGAACATCCAATACTGTTTCTCGGATATTTAGACAAATTTTTAGGGCTGGAAGAATATCCGCACGTAACCTATACCTGGCTGATAATGATTTTTCTCTCTTTTCTGGCCTATTTCTACATGAAAAGGGCGTCCATAGTGCCGAATCCGGTGCAAAACGTCATAGAACTTATCATCCTGGCACTCGGGAACCTCGTCAGGGAGACTATGGGCGAGAAGGGAATGGCCTTTATGCCCCTTCTGGTGGCCGAGGCCCTGTTCATATTCACGGCGAACCTCGTGGGCGTTATCCCCGGATTTAACTCTCCCACGGCAAACCTGAACACAAACGCGGCCATGGCGGTGGTGGTCTTTTTCATTACACACTTCGTTGGGGCCAAGATGCACGGCTTCAAATATATAAAGCAGTTTATCGGGCCGGTCTGGTGGCTTATTCCATTGATGCTGCCTATCGAGGTGATAAGCCATCTCTCGAGGCCTCTTTCCCTTTCAGTGAGGCTTTTCGGGAACATCCAGGGCGAAGACCTGGTGCTTTTGATTCTGCTTTTTCTGATGCCTTATATTATGCCCCTTCCGATAATGTTTCTTATGTTGTTAACGAGTGCCCTTCAGACCTTTGTGTTCGTCCTGTTGACGATGCTTTACATAAGCGGGGCGATGGAGGAGGCTCATTAAAGATAGACTTGTTTTATAGAAGATGTAGAAAGAAAAGGAGATATCTTATGTCTAAGAAGTTAATTGTAACCCTGTTTTTTGTATTGATGGTAGCAACCGCCGCGCTCGCGTTCGCGCAGGATCACGCCGAAGAGGCCGTTGAGGTAAAACTCCTTGCCGCAGAGTACGTTCCGTTCTTCGTAGCCGTGGTTTTTGCCGCGGCTGCTGCCATGGGTTTAGGCTCCTTCGGGACAGGAATTGGCATGGGTAACGCCGTTAGGGGCGCCGTTGACGGTGTATCCCGTAATCCGGACGCATTCGGTAGGATACTTACCACAATGATGATCGGACTCGCCATGATTGAGTCTCTGGCGATATACGCGCTTATCGTTGCCCTTGTTTTGATATTTGCGAATCCGTTCCTGCGTTTATTCGGGGCCATTTTAGGCTAAAGTTGATTTATCAGGGAAAAAACTTTTCTTAAAGATAGAAATCCCCGGGGATTCTGATTGCACATCCCCGGGGATAAACTCGACCCCCAAAATTGGAAGCCACGGAAGACATTTGCTCAATTTCCGGCGAACAATCGTCTCCAATCCTTTTCGCTTTATGCCGGGATCGGAACCGTCCCCTCATCATCCGCTTTTCCGAAAGAGTCTTAAATCCCTTGGTCAGCCTGTAACTTCGATCTTGCCTCGATTCTTTCGATAATGTAAAGGATTTTTTCCCCTCTTTTTTGTCTCTCCAACCCTTTCAAGGGCCAGCTTTAGAAATACGGGTCCGACTATCTGGTTTAAGGTCACAACGGAGAGGATCAAAGAGGCCACGGGAACGCCCCAGTCGGGAAAAATAGCTCCCAGCTTGACCGCAAGTCCTATGGAGACTCCCGCCTGGGCCGTGTACGATATTCCCATCCATCGGCTCTCGATTTTCGGCTCTTTCAGGATTCGTCCGGCGGCAAGACTCCCGGTGAAGAGGGCGAAGAGACGATAGCCCATTATGATAAGCGTCAAGGCCCAAACATTGGATACGATCTTGAGATCCAGGGATGCCCCGGCCACGGCAAAAAAGATCACGTATATGGGAAGCGAGCTTTCATCGATCGTCTTTAAAAGCTCGTCGCCCTTGGGCGACAGATTTTCCACCACAAATCCCGCCGTGATTGCGATCAGCAGTGGCTCGATGACGATGTTGAACCCCCATATCCCCGTGAGGTATTCCGAGAAGAATTGGGCGAGGCTCGTAATAAGAAGGGCAAAGAGGAGGAGAATCACAGAGAGATCCCTGTTGACGTACTTGATATAGTTGATGAGGCCAATTCCCAAGAGGGCCCCGACCCCGATATTTCCGACTATCTCGAATACGAGGATGAAAACTATATTGGAGTTCAAATCGCCCCCCGGATTGACGAAAAGCCCCCCGAAGGTGACCGACAGCGTAAAGAGGATCAACACAACCACATCCATCGCAACGGTGATCCCCATGATGCTCTCCGTGAAGGGCCCGGCCGCCCTCGTCTCGCTTATCACGGCCATCATTGTCGACGGGGAGAGGGACGCCATGACGGATGCCGTTACGAGACCTGCCGTTACCGCTATCGAGATGTTGTTTGGGGGGATGACGCCGTATATCGGGCCGAGAAAAAAGAGTATGACAACGCAGCCGAAGAAGATCGCCGTAACCTGAAAAAGGATGTTTAAGGCGATTACCTTAATCCTCTCTTTCAGTCCCGGGATCTTCAACTCGCCCCCGGCGGCAAGGGCGATAAAGGTAAGAGCCAGGCCGTCTATGAACCTCATCTCGACGACCGTTTCCGAATCCACCAGCCCCAGGAGATGGGGCCCGAAAAGAATTCCACAGGCGAGATAACCGGTTATCCTGGGAAGCTTGGCCTTTTCGGCTATACCCCCCATGAAGTATGAGGAGAGCATAAGAAAGCCGATGCTTATCGCAACTCCACCCCTCTCCATGGCCCCGTCGAAGGGGAGCGAGACCAGCCCGTAGAAAACGACTGTTATTGCCATCAACGGGAAAAGGTATCTCATTTTGTGCCCGCCGTTATCCGGTTGTCTTTTTGGGCGTCTTCAAGGACAAACCAGATCGCCCCGGGGGCCAGGGCCTCGTTGAAGAGGACCGACGCCGCCGCCGAAAAGACGATCAGCCCCCCCAGGGGATCGGGAACGGCTTGGTAGAAGCACAGTGCGATCGCCACGGCCATCGATCCCTGGGGGATCAACCCGAGGCCGATATTTCTCGGTATCTTGAAATAGGTTTTAAATACAAGTGATGACCCGAATCCCCCGAAGACCTTTCCAAAAAGCCGCATCCCTATGTATATGGGGACCACTATCAGCACAAGTCCTGAAAACTCGAGGAGGGCGCCCACGATTATCAGAAAGATGAGAAAGATCGGCTTTTCACCGAGAAGGAGTATCTCCATGATCTCGTCCCGCTTCGGGTTTAGATTCGCAAGAACCATTCCCGAGATTGCGGTCATAAGGAGCGGGGAGACGTTGAGATAACCGGCGCCCCCGACCGAGAGTATAATCATCCCGATGATAACGAGAAGGAGCTCCCTCCTGTCTCCGGTCATGCGAATAATGAGATTTAAGATGAAGCCGGAGAGGAGGCCCAAGAGAACGGTCGAGAGGAGCATATCCCACCATCTGAAATAGATTTCCCCTCCGATCGTGTGAAAGCCCTCGTATGCGAAGGCGATTCCGACCAGCGGTATTGCGACCATGTCATCCAGCGACGAGATGTATCTCATAAGGTTTATGACGTTTCTATTTTTGCTTCCCTTCACCTCCCTGCTTACGGTGGCGAGAGAGGCCTGGGAGGTGCACGCCGCCATGGAGGCAAACACAAAGAGAGAGGCGGTTATTAGCCCCTTGGGATAAAATTCTGTCCGGCCACTTAAGGTCAGATAGAGCATTAGGGCGAGAAAGACAAGAACGGCCGAAACGATCGACTGGAGTACCGTTATCCCCAAGAAGCTTTTCGGGAACTTGACGATATCCTTGAATTTAAGCTGTATCCCGAAGAGGATCCCTATCCAGCCAAGTCCGAGGAAAACCAGAGGTGTTAGGGCCTTCAGTATCCCGGCATCGAGGAAGTTCAGAAAGGTCGGGCCGACAAGGAGGCCCAGAAGGATGTAGAGGAATTCCGAAAATATGATCGGCGAGATGTATTTTGCCCTCCTCGTGTTGGTGTAGATCCACCTGTATCCGACGAGGGACAGGATTACCACGAGGGCAAGACCGAAAATCTCTTTCATAGGCTGATCCCCTGATCGGGGATGTTCCTCCCTAAAACGGGGGGAAAAAAACGGTGAAGACCTCTATGCCCGCATTCGGCGAGGCGATCTTATATGCCCGGCACCATCCATGACCTGCTTTTTTAATCAAGAGGTCAAATAAAAGGTCTATTGGTTTGAATACAAAATCGATCTTTTTCAAGGCGCATCGGCGGGTGGCGTTTGAGATTCACTTCATCACTGAAGGCCCCGTCGTGGAGAATATGGATTATCTCCCCTTCCGCAAACAGGCTGTTATCTGCGTGAAATGGCGTCTCTAATCCATGATCGCAATCTTTTTTAGCAGACCGATTTGTAAGCGTATTATATTATATGCGGGAAAGATTTGGTAGGTGAAAAGGATCGGGTTATTGTTTTTTCTTTTTCATTCTGACCGTCGCGGACATCTTGGCGCCCACTTCGACTTCGAGACCACGGTTTGTTATTACCTCCCCGACAAGCACTCCATTTCCCTGTATCAGAACTTTTCGCGAAGAGATTTTACCATCCATCGTTCCGTTCAGGATAATCGATTCCGATTTTATCTCACCGGTGATCTCCGATCCGGGGCCGATGACCAGCTCGGAGTCCTTCTCGGTTGAATATATCTTGCCTTTGATGACGGAGCCTTCGACGATGGTCCTCCCTTTAAGTACAATCTTTCCGTCAATGATGTTACCGGGGCCGAGGTAATTGATGGATTCTTCTACATAACCTTTCGATTCTTCGTCCGTAGTGTGATTCTCTCTTTTTTTACTCATTTAGGAATTTCCCTGTTTCTCCTTGTTTTCCGCCTCGGTCTTGCAATGAATGCAAAGGGTGGTTACGGGCCTGGCCCTGAGCCTCTTCTCGCTGATCGGCTCTCCACACTCATCACATATTCCAAAAGTGCCGTTCTCTATCCTCGCCAGGGCTTCTTGTATCTTCACAATCAGTTTTCTCTCTCTGTCGCGGATACGCAGCACGAAGTTTCTATCCGATTCGTGGGAGGCCCTGTCGGTCGGGTCCGGAAAGTCCTCTTTTGTGCGGGTCATCTCTGAAACTGTATCGGTGGCCTCGGCCAGGAGCTCCTCGAGCCTGGCCTCCAGTAATTTCTTGAATTTTTGGGCGGTCTTTTTATCCATGGGGAGTTAAAACCTCTTTAAAAATGCTATTGTGCTCTAGTTATCTAATAATCTTAGAATAATTATTGAGATAAAGACCAAAATCGCTACCCATGTGCTTATGACATCAGAATACCTTGTATAGCTCGATTCGGGAAGCTTTTTGAAGTTTTCCGCCAGCCTCCTCTCTCCTAATAGTACAGATAATGTATTTAAGAGTTCTCTGAACCGCCCGTAAGTATTTGAAATGATAACGGGACCACCCCTCTTGAGATCTAAGAAGACATATGTCTTGCTCTTAAAGCTCGCCGTCCCCGCCTGTACAATATCTTTAATCAATATCGTCTTTTTCCTTAATAGCTTCCTGATAAGGATGCTATCTTTAGAGATAACGATTTTACGGGAAACCAACTCCAAAAAGAAGTAATAAAAAGGGGTCAACACCGCCACAAGAACAAATATCTTTATGCTTGGATCGCTTTTCAGGATACATAAATAGATAAGTAAAAACGAAAGGAGAATCGCAATAAAATAGGGGTATACAAGGATGCCCTTTATGTTGAATTCCAACTGTGTGTCTTCTTTCTTGGCGTCCTTGTCTTCCTTTAATCCCTTCTCTTCCTCATCTCCCTTCTTTTTTCCCTTTTTGTCTTTCATTTTTTGAAGCTGCAATATCCAACCAAGGCTAAGGATCAGATATAACGACTTTTTTTCAAATCAGATAGATTTTATTATTCTTATAAAACAGGAGCTAATGGAATCAGGTCTCCAAAACGCAGACATTTTCCATTACTAAAATAAAATATTATATTAGACTTTATGGGCAAAGTCAATATAAAAAGAAAAAATGTGTCTAAAGACTCGAAATGAAGTGCCGTATATTCTTTTATTTGATGTTGTTTATTACGGCAGCCTTGAAATTGGCATATATTAGAGGGAGGGGCGGCGGAATATTATCCCGCCGCCCCGACGATTTTTGGGGAAATTGTCTCCTACTTGGCGAAGTAGTAGTTCGCTATCGCCTTTTCCGAGACAGGAACTGCTATAAGGATTGCCCTGGACGTGTCCTTTGCGCCCCCCTTATTTGAAGTACCCAAAAGCGTCACGTTTACGGTGTCGTCCTCGACGGTCACTTCCTTAATCCTTATATCCGTAAAACCGCCATCCGCTTTTGTTATGAAGCCGAAGACCTTGTACTTCTTGAAATCCAGCCCCGAGATCTTTGCCTTCTCCATACCGTAGTCTTTAAGGAGCTTTTTCAGCTCGCCCCTGTCTTTCGCGCTGATCTCCTTCTCCTCCTTCACAGCCGAGGCCGTTCCGGAATAGATGAGGTCGAATTCCACGGCGTCGCCGTACTTCACGCCCTTTTCGATCATCCGTTTTTTGATGTCGGACGTCAAGATGGAATCGAGGTTGTTCTCCTTCGGCCCGATTACGGCTCCTTCAAGGCCTCCCCCATCCTTCAAACCGGACCCCGATGAGGGCGCAGCCTTCATCTCCTTGGCGATACCCTTGGTCTTTGCCCTGTCCGCCCCGAGCTTCCAGTGGCTCTCGTCCGCCTCCTCGTCCATCTCGTAGTAGCTCCCGCCCGCCACCATGACCTTCTCCCTGGTTCCGTCCGCCTTTACATATTCCTGTCTGTATGTGAGGTAGCGGAACGTTCCCTCCGATCCCTTGGCTATCTTTGTGAATATGTCGACACCCTCGGACGACAGGCCGCTGCAGCCGATGCTGTTTATTACGATGTACCTGTCGAGGGCCTCCTCGATCTCGTCCTCCCAACGGTAGTCCTGCTCGTAGAAATGGGGCTTTGCGTCGCCGATAAGATAGATCGTCTTTTCAGTGTCTTTGTTCCTGTCCCAGTTGATCTCGTGGATTGCGACGTGCAGCGCCTCGTTGACGCTCTCCGGCAAGTCGCCGCCGCCGGTCGCCCTTATCTGCCTGACCTCTCTTAATATGGTGTCGGTGTCGTCGGTGAGCTTAAAGATCATTGTGACGTATTCGTCGCCCCTGTCCCGGTAAAGGACAAGCCCGAACCTGACATCCGGCTCGGGGGTTCCGCTCTCGATCTCGGAGATCATGTCGACAAGGCTCTCTTTCACCACAGCTATCTCGTCGTCCATGGAGCCCGTCGTATCGATAAGAAATACGACGTCCATCCTGGGCGCCTTTTTCGCCCAGGCTTGTGGCGTTACGGCGATCAAGACAAAGAAGATGGAAAAAAGCAAAAACAGTACCTTATTCTTTTTCATGGTTATCCTCCAATTTTTTCTTTATGACAAGGATGGGGATAGGGTTGTTCCATTTTCCGAATCGCTAAAAAAATCTTTTCCCCAAATTATTTTGGTCTCCGATTCTTCGGGATTTTAGATTTGAAAAAAATGTTTCTTAACGGGGGAAAATGACTTTCTATCTTTTTTAAGTGTAAAGACATTCAATATCTAAAAATATTCAAACTCCTCCGATGTTTAATATAAATCATTTTCTTCGGTATTATCTCTATTATAGCAGGATTTCTAAAGAATTTTGTCAAGGGTTTTGATCGCCAAGGGTGACGGCCCCTTGGGCCGCCCTTGACAAAATTCGAATTCTGCTTTCCACAAATTCACTTTTAAGAAGCAGAAGTATATTGATGTGTTTCTTGCCTTTTATCTCAAGTACGAAATCATCGTATTAACGAAGTATATCAATTCAACATCTTCTCATAAAAAAACCCGCTTACAGCGGGGAAATCGACCCTCATTTTTTCGGGAGCCTCGAACGCCCTTCGACAAATATCTGATAAATGACCGCCGTCTCCTATTTGCTGAATTTTCGGTAGTGGGTCAGTTTGATTTTAAAAGATTCAAAATATCTTCGATTTCCCAAAGATGATCGGTGATTCCAGCCGCCATAGCCGGAGT
>JAFGIX010000062.1 GCA_016929395.1 Candidatus Zymogenus saltonus | reverse complement strand
GCCATAGCCTCCAGCCCCAAGCCCCACTGCTCGTGGTTAGTCCCCCAGTCCGTTTTCCTCTGGTCGTAGTAGGCGTTAAGCCCCAAGAGTAACTGGTCATCCCAGAGGAGGCGCCTGTAGCCCGCCCCCACGTTCAGCTCCCAGCCGTCGTGGTCGTTTGGGGTGTATTTGATGTTTGAAAAGACGATGTTCTTCTCGTCCTGGTAGAGGGGGATCAAAAAGTCCATGATGTATAGGACCCTCGATTCCGTCCCGAAGCGGACCCCCGGCCTGAAGTAGATGTTCCAGGCCGAACCCGGGTCGTCTGTCTTGTCTTCGGCAAGAGACGGCACGGCAAATATTGCCGCAGCGAGAACAAGAAAAAGCATGAAAGAAATAAACTTCTTAAGCTTCATAAAACACCTCCTATAGAATAATTAAGTAAAAACATTTACTTATTAATACCAATTTCAATACTAAAATTTTTAATATTAAAAATAGCACAAATATAATACTTTTTACGAATTTGTGAAATAATACAAAAAAAAATCGGCCCTTGTCAAGCCTTTTTTGACTATTTTTTAATATAATTTCTATATAGTATTACACAATAATTAACTTTTCATATATTCCGCATAAACATATAATAATAATAGAGTTGTAAAATTCTTTCAATTCTCGTAAATCTTCAAGAACTCGAAATTTTTTGTCTCTTTTTTATCCCGATCTCTTTTTGTTATCCCCTGCTATAGTATAGATAAATACCTCAGCTTCCGGTAAACCTCGGCCTCCTCCCGGAGAGAAAGTCCTCTATCCCCTCTTTGGCGTCCGCCGTCTTGACGATTTCCCGAAACGCCCTTGCCTCCTCGATAATGCCCCTGTCAAATCCCTCCCTTAGGCCCGTATTGACGCATTTCTTGATACGTGCTATTGCTCCGGTGGCCTGCTTTGCAAGACGGCGGGCGTAGCTCATCGACTTTTCCATTAGCTCGGCCCCCTCGAAGACGTCAGTCAGAAGACCGATCTCTTTTGCCTCGTTGGATTTAAGCTGAAGCCCGTTTATCATCATCTCCAGGGCCTTCGCTCTCCCGACGATGGATGGTAAACGCTGAGTCCCCCCGAACGACGGGATCAGTCCGAGCCTGGCCTCCGGAAGCCCGATCCTCCCCGATCCCTTCGCCATGAAGCGGAAGTCGCACGCCAGCACCAGCTCCAGTCCTCCCCCCAGGGCGTGACCCGAGATGGCGGCGACGGTGGGGAGCGGGACGTCCTCAAGGGAGTTGAATATCGCCTGCGCCCGGGGGATCATGTCGAGGGTCTCTTCACCGATGTCCTTGAGCATAGCGTCCTTTAACATTGATATATCCGCCCCGGCGGAGAAGTACCCCTCGCATGAGCTTGCGATCACGACCGCCCTGATGTCCACCTCATTCTTGAGGCGGTTCACCGCGTCCTCCAGCTCAAACAGGAGCTCCCGCGACATCCAGTTGGCGGGGGGGCTGTTCATCGTGACAACTGCCACGTCCCTGTCGATCTCGTATTTCAGAAGCGAGTATGACATATCAATCTCCTTTACAATACGTCTAAAATGATATGACAGTTTAAACCCGAAGTAAAGGGCAAATGGGAACTTTGATTATAAACGAATCCGAGCCGGGCGCAAAATTCCATTGACATCGTCCGCGCAATCGGATAGTTAAATATCAGAAGCTGTCGAGCCGAAGAAGAGGTCAAGATTGTCCGAAAAAAAACCCACAGACGAAACCCTTAAGATACCGAAGGAGCAGCCGGAGATCGCAACGGAGCGGTTGATATTGAGGCCATTTGCCCCATCAGACGCGCCGGAGGTGACGCTTATCGTAAACGACTACGAGATCGCCTCAAAGACCCTCAAGATTCCCCACCCGTACAAGGAGGCTATGGCAAGGGAGTGGATAGCGACCCACCGCGAGGGCTACCGGAATGGGGAGCTTGCCGACTTCGCCGTTACGCTGAAGGCGGACGGGAGGATAATCGGGGCCGTGGGGCTAGAGATCGTGAGGGAGCACGGCCGGGCGGGGCTGGGCTACTGGCTGGGGAGGGACTATTGGGGGGCGGGTTACGCAACGGAGGCCGCCGGGGCGATACTGGATTTCGGTTTCAACGTACTCATGCTGAACCGGATTCACGCCGAGCGCTTCACCGACAATCCCGCCTCGGGGCGGGTCATCGAGAAGATAGGGATGAAGTACGAGGGGCACATGAGGGAGCACGACCTCAGGTTCGGCAAATACAAGGACATTCTGGTGTATGGAATATTAAAACGGGAATACTGAAACGGGATTTTGAGAAATAGGAGTTTTAACCTCTGCCGGTTGTTTAAGCCGTCCGGGACTGTTTTGTCACTGCTGCCGGGTCTGTCTTGAGGTTCTCGAAAACAAAGGACTGAGGAGCGTCGAGACCCGCAATTCCAAGCGACGGCGCGGATATTTCGTTCGCATTTTATCAAGGGGATTAAGATGGATCCTCCCCGTAACTAAATTGCAGCTCGACAGATGACGTAGTCGTAATTCTTTACAGCCGGCCGACACCGGAGATGATCGAGAAGGCGCAAGAAGGGGAGATAAGCCCGGACGGCCCCCTTAACAGTGAGGACTTCCCCGACTGGGTATGTAAAAAATGCGGTATAAAGTTTAAGATGGATTGAAATTAAAATAGTAATCCCAAACTCTCCCACGCCCGGTTAAGGCGCGCCTCCCTCGCTTTTTCTGCGACCGAAAGCAGGGCCCTGTCGCGCTCCCACATCCTTTTTGTCTCGTCGTCCGCCCTCTCCCAGAGGGGGTCGATTTCGCCTACGAACTCGTTTAATTGTAACAGGACGCCGCTTAAAGTTAGATGTACGGCGGGCGAGAGGGGGTCTTCAAGCGAGAGCGCCCTCAAGCCGTAGATCAGGCCCAAGAGTTTTTGGACGACCTCCCGGGGCCAGCCGAAGATCGACGCGGCCCGAAAGATATATCCCAGCACCCCGCCCATCACGTGGATGTCCTCCACCGTCCGAAACGACTTGATGTATTTGGTGTAGCCGTCGCCCGGAAGGATTTGAGATTCTTTGACCTTAACATCCTTAAATATCACGCTGCTGTGGGGTATCTCTGGGATGAAGGGAAGGTCCATAGTAGGCGTCAGCGCAACGCCCTCGGCCGCGCTATCAATAACCGCCATCTTGATAATGTTTCTGCCGTCGCCGCCCGTCCCCGCCGATGCCGCAACGAGGAGGATTTCGGCCCCCTCCGCACAGGTCACGAACTTCTTTCCCCCGTTGAGACGCCAGACGGTCTCGTTGCCGCTGACCTCTTCGGTCTTGACGAGAATAGACTCAATCGCCCGCGGGTGGTTCCCCTTTTCCTCCGTCACGCAGTATGCGACGATCTTATCTTTGGGAAGGCCGGGGGCGATCCGCCTAACCGCGCCCCGGTAGCCGGAGAGAAAGGCGTATGAGACCCTGTCGGCGACAACCCCCCCGACGACCGCCCCGTCCAGGTCGTTGAACTTATCGGGAAATGAGGCGGCCGCCTTTTCAAGGCGCGCCTTCCAGTCGTCGATTCCGTTTATGGGGCTTTCGTCGATCGCTCCCCGGTTTTCCATAAGCCAGTCGACAATCACAACGCCGCCTTGCAGTGCGTCCATCTTTGCCCCCTGTATTGAAAAAACCAAAAGACTCTACTTGACCGGCACGTAGTCGGAGCCGACCGGCGGATCGGTGAAGAACTCGAAGAAGGAGGCGGGCCTGTCCGTCCTGTTTACCGCGACGTGCCTCTCCCCCGCCGGCATGAACACCACGTCCCCCTCCTTGACCTTCGTCTCCGTTCCTTCGTTTATGATGCTCGGGGCGCCGCTTACGATCACGTAGACCGCCTCGGTCCTCTCGTGGTAGTGGTAGACCCCCTCCGCCCCGGGCGCAAGAACAATCAAGACGCCGCCCAGCTTAACGGCCTTGTCCTCGTCCGAGAGGATAATCCCCGGAATCGGGTCTACCATCCCCCGGTATTGGTCGGTATCGAATATCTTCATCTTTAAGCTCCAAGATCTCTCATTGTCTGTAATGACACATTTGCAGAAGCCGCGGAACAAATCATAACCGCTCCATACAAACTGCATAACATATAAGGCGACCCCGGTCAACCGGAAACCTCATGGGAGACTCATTCGCCAAAGACAAGTCCCGACCCGATCATCAGGGGCTCCCGACATAAAAGGAAGGAGTCAATTTTTTAGGCTGCAATCTTTAACATGTTGCATTTCATAAGTAAAGTTGTCATAATAGTTGGAGGGGCCAACGGTCGCCCTGCGATGATCGCGCATTACTACGAAGTATCTTGAAATACGCTTTGGGGAATATGGGCCCTTGGTAATAACATCGACTCTGCTACAACAATAAATCGACAAATCTGAACGGAGACATGATTGATGACAAATAGTATGAGAGCCCTTGTTGCCGTTTTCTTGACGGGTCTCGCCCTCCTTATGGTTTTTAAGGCCGGCTTAAAGTTTGCTGTGGCGGGAGGTGCGGCGGTGGGCCTCAAGGCCCCGGACTTCACGCTTACGGACCTTGACGGCAACGGCATTAGCCTCTCCGACTACGAGGGCAAGGTCGTTTTATTGAACCTCTGGGCGACTTACTGCGGGCCGTGCAGAGAGGAGATGCCCTCCCTTAACGGGCTTATGAAAAAGATGGCGGATTACAGCTTCGTGATCCTGACGATCAATATAGATCCGGGCAAGAGCGAAAGGGTAAGGGAGTTCATGGAGGAAAACGGCTACACCTTCAAGGTCCTCCACGACCCCAAAAAGGAGATCTCCGCCCTGTATTATTTCACCGGCATTCCGACGACGTACATAATCGACATGAACGGGATCATCGTTGACAAGTCGGTCGGGGCGGAAGACTGGGAGAGCAGAGACAGGATCGACCAGTTGAAGGCCCTCTCCACCGTGACCGGATCTGTGCCGTAATATATATAAGCACTATAATATAGGATCAAAGAGACTGTGTCCATATCTAAATCCGCAATTGAAAACGGCCTCTTTGCAAAGGCGTCTTATCCATACTTTATTGGGGGAAACCCGATATGAAAACGGCAAAAGCACAAAAGGAGCCGATTATGAAAAGACTTTTTGTCTTTGTTGCCATAGTTCTATTTGTTACAACCGCATCTGTAACGGTCTTTTCTGCCGAGATCGACAGGGCCGAGAAGCACTACAAGGAAGGAAAGCTGTACTACAGTAGCGGCGACTACGAATCGGCATACACGAGCTTTCTGAAGGCCTTGAAAATTTTCAGACGATTGAAGGATGAATCCTCAATTAGAACCTCGACCTACGCATTCCCCCTGATCTACACGGGAAGGTCCGCCCTTTACTCGGGACGCTATGAAGAGTCGATCCTTTACCTCAAGGAGGCGCTGGAGATTTATACAAAGAGCCAAGACATGTCCATCGTGGTCTTTCTGAGAAATCATGTAGGGATGGCAAGCCATCGGATGGGGAGGTACGATGCCGCCCTCGCCTCTTACTCGGATGCCCTCGAAATATCGAAAGAGGACGGGAAAGAGGAAAACATATGGATATCCTTGAGAAACGTCGCCTCCCTATATGAGAATATGGGGAGGTATGAAGATGCCCTTCTCTATTATGAAAAGGGACTCGAGATCTCCGACAAAAGGGGGGACGAGACGGCCGCCGCCGCAGATCTGATGAACATCGCGATCGTATACAAAAAGATGGGGGAAGAGGAGAAGTCTGCCTCCCGTTTTAAAGAGGCCGAGGATAGGCTCTTCGATTTTTTCAACGCCAAGCGCATTAGATTTTCAAGCCTGATGAACAAGGCGGGGGACTATGTCCGCTTGAGCTCCGTTAAGGAGCTGTTCGCCCACCTCGAAGGGGAGCTTGAAAGATCGAGGGCCGCCAAAAACGAGGTGGAAATCGGCAGGAGGCTGATCGAGCTCGCCCTCCTTTACGGCGGTATGGGAAAAAAGGAGGGATCTATGGCCCTTTTAGAGGAGGCCGCCGGGCTCCTGAAGGGGACCGAGATGAGTAAAGCGGCCGCGCTCGCCTTTGTCAGGATCGCCGAGATACTATACCACGAAAAGAAAGAGGAGTCGCTGAAAAATTACATGGAGGCCCTCAAAATATTCAGGGAGATCGAAGACAAAGGGTGGATTGTCGAGGTCCTGAGAAAGACCGCCTATATAAAATACGGCCTAAACGAGAGGGACGACGCGGTGGCCCGCTTTGAAGAGGCGCTGAAGATATACCGCGGCACAACCGACGGAGTTGAGCTAAGAGAGTTCTTGATAGAGATCGGTGATTTCTACATTGGGCTCGGCGAGAGCGAAAAGGCCCTCTCCTGTTATACCGATGCCCTTGAGATCTCCCGAAAAATGGGGGACGCTAAAGATATACGAAGCTACCTTAGAATCCTCGCAGATTACAACGAAAAAAGAGGGGATTTCGAGGCCGCATTGAAATACAGCATGGAAGCCCTCTCCTACTCCCGCAAGATTGGTGAAGTGGCAAAGATTGACGCAGACCTGAACTCAATCGCCAACACATATAAAAAAATGGGGAAAGCCGAGGCCAAAGACTACTACGAAAAGGCCCTCAAGGTATCGAGAGAGGCGAAGGACGGCAAGAAGATAAGGGAGGCCCTGAGGAGACTCGGAAGGTACAACATTGATAACAAGTCGTACGAAGAGGCGCTCCCTTACTACCTGGAGGCGCTGGATAAGGCGGGGGAGAACGGAGACAAAAAGGAGACCGCCGACGACCTCTTCATTGTCGGAATCCTCTACAGTCATTTTAAAGAGTACCATAAGGCGATTTTGTCCTACGAGGAATCGCTGAAGTACATGAGAGAGCTGAAAAACAGGAAACTCGAGGGATTTGCATTAAACAACCTCGGCGTTATATACAGAAATCTCAATCAGACGGAAGAGGCGGTCTCCTTCTTCGAGGAGGCTGTAAAGATCTACGGCGAGGAGGGCTACACCACCGAGGAGATACAGTCTTTGAACAACATCGGCTCAACCTACTTGGATGCGGAATCATTTGACAAGGCAATAACCTATTACGAGAAGGCCCTGGAGTTATGTCGTAGATCGAATCGGAGCCTGGATGAAAGGACCGTCTTGAGAAACATCGCGCTGGCCTATCTTGGGGCCGAGCGCTACGAGGATGCGGTCTCCTCCTACGAGGAGGCCCTCGAGATAAGCAGGAAGAGGAAAGTAGGCTCACACATCTCAATGGATATCGAGGGGATAATGCTCGCATACAAAAAGATGGGAGATGAAAAGAGGGCTTTCTCGTATTGGAAAAAGACGCTGAAGATTTACCGGGAGATAGACGACAGAAACCGCCTGAAGGAAACGCTTTTGACGATAGGAAGGGCCAACCTCGAATCGGGGGATCTCAAAAGGGCCAAGGCCTGCTTCGACGAGGCGGTGGCGGTCTCGAGGGAGACGGACGAGACCAAGTCGATAGCCGGGACAATGCTGGGAATCAGCGAGTTCTATCTGATGAGCGGCCGTAAAGAGGAGGCGAAGGCATTCATCGACGACGCTACCTCCCTCTTTGAGCTTGCGAAGGACAAAAAGGGCGCCCTCATCTGCGCCGAGTCGATCGGGATATTGTACCACAGTGTCAATGAGTACGACGACGCCCTTTACTATTTTAGAAAGATGCTCGACCTCTCAAGGGAGATCGAGAACAAAGAATACGAGGTTTACGCCCTCTACAACATCGGAAACACCCTCAGGTACTTGAAGAATTCGGACAGTGCGATCGATTACCTGAAAGAGGCCCTCGATCTGTCGATAGTGGAGAAATTCGACAAAAAGGTGGTGTTTATCCACTCACAGCTCGCAAAGGCATATAACGACCTCTACAGGTACGAGGAAGCGATACCTCATCTAAGAAAGGCGATCGAGTTTGCCAAAGGGGAAACGGAGGACACGGACAGCACGATGAACCTGATCTCCTACTACTACTACCTCGGGGAAATATACTTCAAGCTGGGGAGATACGAGGACGCCGTCTCGAACTCCGAGGAGAAGGTCTTATATTTTAGGAAGCTCGAAAGCAAGGCGGGCGTAAACTCCGGGTTGACCTCCAAGGGATGGTACCTTCTTTTTCTGAACCGGAACGAGGCCTCCCTCACGATATTCGATGAGACGCTCAAGCTATCCAGGGAACTGGGCATCAAAACCTCCGAGGCCAACAGCCTGGTCAACAAGGGTTGGGCTTATCTCAACATGAAGAGGTACGAGGAGGCGACCAACTTCTTCAAGGAGGGAATGGAGCTCTCGGATAAGAAGGCTCTTGAGGCGATATGCGGGATCGCCACGGTCCACCTCAAATCAGGGAAGTACGCCAATGCCCTGCTCGCCTTCAACGAGGCGGTGGAGCTAGCCAGAAAAGAGGAGGACGACTACCTGTTGAAGTACAGCCTGACCGGTCTCGGCTGGGCGTTTGTTGGCATGGAGGAACACGAAAAGGCGCTCAAATACCTGGAGGAGGCGCTGAAGATGGCAACGGCCGAGAGGGACGGACTGGGGACGTTCTGGGCCCAGTGGGGGAGGGGAAACGCGCTGGCAAAGCTGGGCAAGCTCTCCGAGGCGAAAGAGGCCTACGACGTTGCAGTAAACGCGCTCGAACGGCTGGCAAAGGGAATCAAGAATAGTGCCTACAGGAAGTCGTTTCTGTCGGACAAGTCGGGGATTTACGACGACATCAAGAAGCTGAAAGAGATTGATCACTGAAAAAGTTGGGTCAGCGTCCGGTTGTGATTTAGAGGGGCGGGGAATAGCAATAGAAACATACCTGTCATTCCCTTAGGAAGAGGGAAAACGGCAGCCTTTGTCATTCCCGCGAAAGCGGGAATCCAGAGGACTGGTCTGTGTGTTGGGCAGCTCCGATATATTTATTGGATTCCCAATCAAGTTGGGAATGACAGTATAGTT
>JAFGIX010000061.1 GCA_016929395.1 Candidatus Zymogenus saltonus | reverse complement strand
TAAGGGGTTGTCGGTATTTTTAGTGGGGTGGTTTTCGATACTTTTAGTAGGGCGGTTGTCGGTATTTCTAATAGGGCGGTTATCGATATTTTTGACGATTTTTTAGATATTATTTTCAGTGGGGATAGAGACACTGTTCGATGGAGAATGTCCCCTTGAATGGTTGAGACGGCTGCTCGATGGTGGATGCGGCTCCCGACAATTATATATAAAAAGGAGTTGGGAAGGGAGATACAGGTGGGGATAGAAGGATACATCGAGCGTCCGTAGGATAAAAAAATACATTATGGATTACACTCTTGTTTGAAGCCATATCGGAAAAATTCGACAATGTCTTTTCCAAGATAAGGGGGAGCGCAAAACTCACCGAGGATAATATCTCCGGCGCGTTAAAGGATATCCGCATGGCGCTGCTCGAAGCGGACGTCAACTACAAGGTGGTCAAGACATTCATAAGGGGCGTCGAAGAGAGAGCGCTCGGAAAAGACGTCGTAAAGAAGGTTACGCCGGGCCAGCAGTTCATCAAGATGATTCACGACGAGATGGTGGAGCTCTTGGGGGGCGACGGCGTGGGGCTCAACCTTTCAGGAAATCCCCCGATCCCGATCATGATGGTGGGCCTTATGGGATCGGGAAAAACCACCAGCGCGGGAAAGCTTGGGCTGTACCTGAAGGAGAGGAAGAGAAGCGCCCTCCTCGTTCCCGCAGACACGAGACGTCCGGCGGCAAAAGAGCAGTTGGTCTCCCTGGGAGGGAGGATAGGCGTTCAGGTCTTTGATGAAGGCGACGGCGGCGATCCGGTTAAGATATGCGTCGATGCATGCTCTTACGCCGCAAAGAACGCGATCAGCATAGTTATCCTCGATACGGCCGGAAGGCTTCATGTGGATGACGAGCTGATGGAGGAGCTTAACCGGATAAAGGGTGCGGTAAATCCGAGGGAGATACTGCTCGTTGCCGACGCCATGTCGGGCCAGGATGCGGTCAATGTGGCCGAAAAGTTTAACGAAACCCTGGGGCTCACCGGAGTCATGCTGACCAAGCTCGACGGAGACGCCAGGGGGGGCGCGGCAATATCGATCAAGGCGGTCTCCGGGGCGCCCATAAAATTTGTGGGCAACGGTGAGAATCCAAAAGATATGATCTCCTTTGAGCCGGAAAGGATGGCCGGAAGGATCCTAGGAATGGGCGATGTCGTGACACTCGTGGAAAAAGCCCAGGAGGTGGTGGATCAGAAGAGCGCAAAGGAGCTGGAAAGAAAGATAAAGAAGGGGAGCTTTACCCTCGATGACTTTTTGGATCAAATCAAGAGCATCAAGAAGATGGGCTCCATCGAGGGGCTTGTCGGCATGATCCCCGGGATGAAGGGGATGGCAGGCTCAGTGAATTTTCGCGAGGCGGAAGATGAGTTGAAAAAGGTCGAGGCGATAATCAACTCGATGACGAGAAAAGAGAGGGAGAACCACCTGATAGTAAACGGCAGCAGAAGAAAGCGTATCGCAAAGGGAAGCGGTACAAGGGTCGAGGATGTAAATAGGTTGTTGAAGAAATACGCCGCGGTCAAGAAGATGATGAAAAAAATTTCTAAAGGCGGATTAAAAAATCTCAGGATGGGCAATATGCCTTTCCAAATGTAAGGGGGTGAGAAAAAATGCCTGTGAAAATCAGACTCCAGAGAATTGGAGCAAAAAAGAAACCGTTTTATAGAATCGTTGTGGCAAACAGCGAGTCGCCGAGAAATGGACGTTTTATCGAGAATGTCGGCACATATAATACGTTGACAGATCCGTCCGCGGTGACGTTGAAGGAGGAGAAGATCAAGGGGTGGTTGGAAAAAGGTGCTATACCCACAAAGATAGTGGGCGAGATATTAAAGCGTCAAGGAATAACCATAGAAAAAGGAGGAGTGTAGTAGTTACTGAATCTAAGGTTATAATGGACTAAAGCGCGAGGTGAATTGGATGAAAGAATTAATAAAATATATTGCACAGGCACTTGTTGATAATCCCGATCAGGTTGAGGTTACCGAGATCGAGGGGGAGCAGACTTCAGTTATCGAATTGAAGGTTGCAAAGGAAGATTTGGGTAAGGTAATAGGGAAACAGGGGAGAACGGCCCGGGCTATGAGAACCATCCTTTCTGCGGCGTCCACGAAAATCAGGAAAAGATCGGTATTGGAGATAATCGAATAGCAGAATGTCAAGGGAAATTGTTTTTGGCCAGATAGTCAAGCCGCACGGCATCAAAGGGGCGGTAAAGGTCAAGAGTTACGCAGAATCTCCGGAGAGCTTTCTTCAGGCAAAAAGAATCAGGATTCTAAGGGATGGACAAAAGGACGGAGATTCAGACGAGAGCCCTATGGAGAGCACCTTTACCGTTTTAAATGCCGGAGGGATGGGACAAAAGGTTATCCTGAAACTCCAAGGTCTCGATTCGAGGGATGATGCAGAGGCCCTTGTCGGATCGATTATTACAGTCAGAAGGGAAGATCTTCCGGAAACCGATGAGGACGAATACTACTGGGATGACCTGATTGGAATGGAAGTATACGACGTTTCTGGGAAATATTTAGGAATTATAAAAAAGATTCTTGAGACGGGATCAAACGACGTATATATCGTTGGAGTGGAAGGGAATGAAGATACTAATGAAATATTAGTCCCAGGAACACGCGATGCGGTTCGAGAGGTGAATGTTCCCGAAAAAAGGATGATTATTGAGCCAGAATTCGGGCCGGTTTTCAATGCTGAAGATTGATGTACTGACCCTTTTTCCCGAATTTTTCGAATCTCCTCTTAAAACCGGTATAATAAAAAAAGGACTGGATGAGGGGTTGATAACGGTCAATCCTGTCGATCTGAGGGATTTCACGACGGATCGCCACAAGACGGCGGACGACGCGCCCTTCGGCGGCGGGGCGGGGATGGTCATGAAGCCGGAGCCGATTTTCAGGGCGGTGAGACACATTCAAGGGGGACGGATCAAGAGAAGGGAGGGTAAGCCGAGGATTATCCTCCTGACGCCCCAGGGGAGAAGGTTTTCCGACCGGGAGGCCAAGAGGCTGAGGGAATTCGGAAGATTAGTCCTCATCTGCGGCCGGTACGAGGGAGTCGATGAGAGGGTGTCGGAAGGGCTTGTGGACGATGAAATATCGATCGGGGACTACATCCTTTCGGGAGGCGAGGTTGCGGCCCTCGTTATCATAGAGGCCGTGGCGAGATTGGTCGAGGGCGTCGTCGGGAAACGGGAATCGGTTGAAAAGGACAGCTTCTCGAACTCGCTCCTCAAGTACCCCCAGTACACAAGGCCGAGCAAATACCTAGGAATGGAGGTCCCGGAGATACTCCTCTCCGGCGATCACGAGAAGATCGCCGAGTGGCGGCTCGTTCAATCGGTCAAGAGGACGCTTTCAAGGAGGCCGGATATTCTCGAGGGCAAAGAGCTGAGCGAAAAGGAGAGGCTGATCATAGAGGATATCACCGGGGGAAAGCCGCCTAAGGGTGGATGAGAGGGGTGCCGAAGAGGGGTAGGGATGGAACGGTGGATGGAAGGGGGGGTGGCGAAAGGGCGGAGGAAAAGATGGGTGGTGGGAAAGATACTAATAGGGGGGTGGAGGACTACCGGTCACAGGGAGGGACGCGGATTTGGGAGAGGTATTTGTAGGACTCGTTCACTACCCGGTGCTAAATAAGAACGGAGAGGTGGTGGCCACGTCTGTCACTAACCTCGATATTCACGATATAGCAAGGGCCTCCAGGACCTACGGGGTGTCGAGATTTTTCATAATCAATCCGATGCAGACCCAGAAGAGGCTTGTGGAGAGGATCTTGGAATACTGGTGTGAGGGGGGCGGGAGGTCATACAATTCCCTCAGGGGGGAGGCCCTCAAGAATGTGGAGGTGGTGGACGACCTTGTCTCGGCCGTAGGCGAGATAGTCAAGATCACGGGGGTGGAACCGATAATCGTGGGGACGTGGGCGGGTCACGATGGAGAGTCTCTTACGTTGTGTGATTTGAGGGGGAAGCTGGAAAGAGACGACAGTCCGTATCTGATACTTTTTGGTACGGGTTGGGGAATGACCGATCCGGTAAAGGAAATGTGTAAATATGTTGTGGAGCCGATACGGGGGGTGGATGAATATTATCACCTTTCGGTTCGCTCGGCCGCCGCAATTATTCTCGACAGAATTAGAGGCAGAAAAGAGGTATAGGGGAGTTATAAATGTTGCAGATTGACATGTTGGAAAAAGAGCATATGCGGGCGGACCTGCCGGACTTCAAGGCTGGAGATACGGTCAAGGTTCATGTGAAGATCAAGGAGGGTGAAAAGGAGAGGATACAGGTCTTCGAGGGGACGGTGATAAGGAAAAGGAAGGGCAACACCCGCGCAAGCTTTACGGTAAGGAAAATATCTTACGGCGTGGGCGTTGAGAGGATTTTCCCTCTTCATTCCCCCCTGATAGATAAGATAGAGGTAGTTCAAAGAGGAAGGGTGAGGAGGGCGAGGCTGTACTACTTAAGAAAGAGAAGGGGCAAAGCGGCGAGGATTAAGGAGCTCAGAAAGTTTTGATCCGTCTGATGATTTTCCATTAGGTGGGGGACATCTCCATGATCATCATGGATCTCGTGGTTTCCGGCGTAGGGAAGTTTTCCAAGCCCGTAAAATTCACTTTTCACAAGGGATACAACGTCATCTACGGCCTTAACGAAAGTGGAAAGAGCACGTTCGCAAGGGCCATCATGGCGGTTCTTTTTCCTGACATCTACTCGAACGTGCCCGATTTCATAAACTGGCAGCTGGAGGGGTCGTCCCGCTGTTATCTTACCATATCCGAGGGCAACGAGATATACAGGCTCGTCAGGGATTTCTCCCAGAAGCTGTCGAACTTGAGCAGGTATGTCAAGGATAAAAATGTCTTCGCCCTTATCACTAAGGACGAAAACGAGATATCCGAGTTTATCACCAATAAATTGAAGCTTGCGGATGATGAGATATATTCCGGCACCTTCTTTTCCGATGCGGCGAACCTGCCTTCCACAAGCCCCCTTGGATATATGGGGGCCGTCCCAAAACCGGTAAAGTCACAACAATCCCCTTCGGAGGACGACTTCGACTTTGAAGGCCAGGATCCAACCGCCTTGAAGGAGAGGCTCGAGACACTGAAAGGGGAGATGGCCAGGGCCGAGGAGATGTCTGAGATAGAGGCCGCATTTGATCAGGAACAGTCCAACCTCTACGAAATACAGTCGCAGATCAAGGATATTCGGCAACTGGAGAAGGAGATAGGGGAGACCAGCGAGTTCATCAACAGGTTCAAGGCCTTTGGGGAGGTTGAGGGTATAATCGGCAGGGTCGAAAGATACACGGAGTCGGAGAAGCGCATCGAGCATACGATAAACGAGTTGAGAAGCAAAAAGGGCCAGGCCGAAGCGGAGCTTATAAATACGAAATTGCCTTCAATAACGGAGCACAAGCTCTTCTTGCCGGGGGTCGGAATCGCCGCTCTGGGCATTGTCCTCAAGATGCCGGTAGCCCAGGATATGCTGGGGAGATTTATTAATAACCCCGACACGATCGAAAACATCTCCAAGCTGGCGGTATTGATCATGCTTGTGGGTATCGGTTTGGCCGGCTGGGTTCTCTGGCAGTTCGTCAGCGCCTTCAGCTATCAGAATAAGCTGAGATCTACCGTGAGCGAATCGGATGACGAGATAAAGATGGCCACGGCACGCTATAATACAGAGATGAGGGAGATGAAGGAGCTTATGAAATCCCTCGGTGCCGATAACGTCGAGGCCCTCAAGGCCAAGGTCAGCAATTATAAACAGTCGGAGCTGAAGAGAGACACCCTTTTAAAGAGGCTCTCCCAGATGAAGGAGGAGAGGGATTACGATAAGCTGATCGAAGAGGAAAACGTTATAAAAAGCAGGTTGGACGAGTTTCAGCAGAAGCTCGAGGGGATGCATGGATTGGGCTTTACTCCGCAGGAGATGAAGACCGAGATAAAAAAAATAGAGGCATACCTGGCAAAGAAGGGCGTAAGGTTCGATCGATACGATGAGAGCAAGGCCGGCTCCTCGAAGTCGGTGGGATTTGCCGGCGGGAGGAAGCCGTCCCGCTTCCCGGACGACCACTTTGCAAGGTCGCTCGCCATCGCCACGGAGCTGGTTCAGAAGGGACAGATGGAGCCTTTGAGCGAGCTGCAAAAGAGCTTTGACAGGTACATACAGGTCTTGACAAACAAAAACTACGCCAGGGCGACCTTCAGCAAAGACGGGGTCATCAAGTTTTTCAAGGCCGATAATCTAATGAGGGTGGGAATGGACAGCATGTCCCTTGCCACAAAGGACACGGTCTATTTCGCCTTGAAGCTCGCCCTGATCGATTCAATTATAAAGAGAAGGTCCATCCCGGTAATCATGGATGACCCATTCATACTCTTTGACGACCAGAGGATGACCGCCGTTACCTCCATCCTGAAGGAGCTGTCATCAAAGGCGCAGGTGATCCTTTTGACAACGAAGAAGGCGGCAATACAGGGGGCGGACCGCTCCTTTCAGATCAAGTAGACGACTCGGCGGCTGTCTTCGCATCTTTCATCCTCTCCTTCCGCAATAAGCCGAAAAAACAATATATGTTCTTCAGTTTTCGTGTATAATAATCCCGCAAACCCCATAAAAAGATATCCAAGATATTTATAAACAGATGCTTTTTACCTTTGATGATCGTCTATACTCGGACGAAGTAAATCTGATATGCGGCGTCGACGAAGCGGGCCGGGGCCCATTGGCGGGGCCGGTTGTGGCCGCGGCGGTGGTCCTTCCCAGGGGGGTGAGGATCGAGGGCCTTCGCGACTCTAAAATGCTCACCGAAAAGAGACGCTTTCAGCTTTTCGATGAGATAACGAAGGCAGCCCTTGCGTGGGCGACGGGAAGCGTAGGGCCAGAAAAGATCGATGAGATTAATGTTCTCAACGCCACCCTCTTTGCCATGAAGGAGGCGGTCTCGAAGATAAAAGACGAATTCGACCTTATGATCGTCGACGGCAGAAACGAGGTCCCTGTTAAGACAAATCAAAGGCCCATCGTCAAGGGCGATACCCTCTCCGCGCACATAGCGGCGGCGTCCGTTCTGGCCAAGGTTACAAGGGACAGGATCATGATCGATTACCACGAGGAGTACCCGGAGTACAACTTCATCAGGAACAAGGGATACGGCACGAGGGAGCACAAGGAGATGCTGGTGGAGCACGGCCCAACCCCGATCCACAGGAAGACCTTCTCCGGGGTAAGGGAGGTACTCCTTGTATAGGACATCGAGGGGAAGGGATGGGGAGCTGATCGCAAAGAAGAGGCTTGAAAAGCTGGGCTACAAGATACTCGAAACAAACTATAGGACCAGGGGGGGCGAGATCGACATCGTGGCAATGGAGGGGAACACCGTCGTTTTCGTCGAGGTGAAGACGAGGAGCAGGGGAGGCCTCATGGGGGCCGTTGAAGCCGTCGATTCAAGAAAGATCAAGAGGATCTCGGAGGCCGCCCTGCAATATATTACGGACAAGGATCTCCACCGGATGACCGTTAGATTTGACGTGGTGGCGGTCGATGTGAGCCGGTTCAGGCCAAAAATCATCCTCATCAAAAACGCCTTCGAATCGGCGATTTGATTGATATAAAGAGCAAAAAGACTATATTTTTTACTCTACGGCTCTACGGATTCCGCTTCCCTCTTGATGTTCTTATAAAACTCCTCCGACGAGAATTCATCCACGGCCATGTTCAGCGCCTTCGTGAGCGCCTCTCTGATAACGGTCTCGTACTCCGATTTTACCCCCCACCAGAGGGTGTTTGTCTCTTCGGCCTCCAAGACCTTTTCCCACAGGGTATTTAGCGTCGCGCCGTCCAGGACCCTGATCTTGATCGTCATATCCTGCCAGACCGCCATATAGAGATCGAGCCAGAACTCCACTATCTCCCCTTCGACTATAGCGTCGAACTGGGAGGCGTCTTCGGGAATTGCGCTGACCCTCGATACCTCGTACCCCGCCTCTTTTAAGGTCTTTACGAAATAGTCGGTCAATATCTCCTCGATCTCCCCCTTGCTGTCCACCCACCCCAGGACCATGCCGTAGGCGTTTCTCTTGTTGCCGATGTGCTTTTGATGTCCCTCCTCCCTCTTGTCGGCGAAGGTCGTTACGGCGACCTTCCCCTCCCTTTTGACGGATGCCTCCTTCAAGGGCTCATGCTCTACCTTGACCACTGTCGCCCCAATCGCGCAGCCCGAGGCAAGCATTAACAAGACGGCCAAAATCGATAATTTAAATAATTTCATTGCTTAAATCCTCCTTTTACTATTATAAAATAGGCATCTAAACAGAACCGTCCCCTTTAAAATTGTTACTATTATTTAAGAAAAATCGTTACATATCTTATAAATCCCCTTTAGCCTCGTGGGCCGAAGCTATGAACAGAAGACAACTTTCTATTCCATCTCGATTCAAATCTCCAGATTACCAAGCTCATTGTCAATAGCTTTGGTATCTCTCAATAATTGATTTATTCAAGATGGCATGGCCCCGGATAAAAACAGTAAAGCACGCCCACGGCGCGCCCTCAAACTCCTCAACTACCGCCGTAGCCGACCTTTACCTTCCCCCCTTCCACGATTACAGGAACCTGTCTTACACCCTTGCTGTGGACGAGCATCTCATCTAATTTTGACCTGTCGCTCTTAACGTCGAAATATTCAGCCCCGTCACCGTAGACCGACCTGGCCTCGTCGGTGTAAGGTCATCCACCTTTTCCGTAGATCTTGACCTTATCGCTCATGGTTTGGTCTCCCTACTATTTGGTTTTTTATTTGGATATATTGTTGTCGACTCTAATATTCCACAGATTTTCTGTTGTGTCAAATGAATTTAACAGGGGGCTGAGTGATTTACAGCTTGTTTCCAATATTGAATTTTTGATAGAATGGGCGCTGAATAATCGGGGGGAAACAGTGTCCGAAAAACCGCTTAAGGGAATCAGGGTGGTCGATCTCACCAGGATATTATCGGGGCCCTACTGCACGATGATCCTGAAAAACCTCGGGGCGGAGGTGATCAAGGTGGAGCGACCTTATATAGGTGATGACGCCAGGCTCATCGGCCCCTTCAGGGACGACGACTTGAGGAGGTCCGCCTACTTCATGAGCCTGAACGCCGGCAAGATGTCGCTCTCTGTAAATCTCAAGACGGAAGAGGGGAGTGGTGTCCTCAAAAGATTGATAGAGAGATCGGATGTCCTCGTGGAGAACTACCGTCCCGGAACTCTGGCGGGACTGGGCTTTTCGGAAGAGGACATTATGAAGATCAATCCGGAGATAGTATACGCCAGCGTCAGCGGGTTCGGCCACACCGGCCCCGACTCCAAGAAGGGGGCCTACGACATGATCGTCCAGGCCCTCTCCGGGATAATCTCGATTACGGGTACGGAAAAGGGCGAGACCGTCAGGGTGGGGACTTCGGTCGCGGACATCTTCGCCGGGATGTTTGCCGCCATCGGCGTCCTGACCTCCCTCTACCGGAGGTGCAATACCGCCGCCGGGGCGAGGGTGGACGTCGCCATGCTCGACGGCACCGTCGCCGTCCTCGAAAACGCGATCGCGAGATACCAGACGACAGGGGAGATACCCGGCCCGATGGGGAAGAGGCACCCGTCAATCGCCCCCTTCGGCGGCTTTCGGACCGCAGATTCGGAGATTATCATCGCCGTGGGAAACGACAATCTCTTTGAGGCACTATGCGACGTTATCGGGAGGCCGAAGCTCAAAAAGGACGATAGGTTTTCGACGAACGAGTTAAGGACGAAAAACGTTAAGGAACTGACCGAGCTTATAAATTCCGCCCTGTCCGGCAACACAACAGACTATTGGCTTGAGAGGCTTACCGGGGCGGGAATCCCCTGCGCCAAGATCAACAACATCTCGGACCTCTTTAATTGCCCCCAGATCAGGGCGAGGAACATGCTGGTGCCCCTCGATGGGGAGGGTGATTTTAAAATTGCCGGGAATCCCGTAAAGATTAAGGGCGTGCCGGACTGCACGAGCTTCGAGAAGGCGCCGGCGCTGGGCGAGCACAACGAGACCGTCATGACCGGGGTCCTCGGCTATTCGGAGGCGGAGGTCTCGGAGCTGTACGAGAAGGGGATATTGTTCAGGTAAGGGGATGGTCTCTCGGTCCGGCGGCGATGTTTGTCGTGGTGGCGCTAATTGTTCACCCTTGAGTGAATGATTTAATTGATTAACGTCTCTTCCTGCTGGGTGGTTGGTTTTGTTGCTGAAAACCGGCAAAGTAATTTGCAAAGGCTAACAGGCATAGTCGATAATTCTCTGTTCTTGACATGGGATAAATGGTATTCTAATATATATTTAACGTGAAAAGAGATTAAATAATTTGTGGGAGATTATTCAAATGACTAACAATGAAAGAGAAAAATGCGGCCTCAAGGATTTCTTTTACCATGAATATGATGTTTACATGGATCTGGCAAAGGTGAGCGAGGAGAACAGGGACAAGTATATTCGTATGTATTTGATTACTATATCGGCTTTGATAGGATTTGCTTGCAAAATTATTTCTGACAATTACATATATAACGATTTCTTCTTAATACTGATTGTAATTCTTGTTCTAATCTTTTCACTTAGTTTTATTATGGCCAGGATACTATGTTCTGGACGGATAGGAAACGTGAAATCGAAAAAAAGAGTTAATATACTCAGAAAATATTTAGCCATGATGGAATGCAAAGGTATTGATGTAGATGGAATCTTACTCCCAACGACAAGCGATGATCCAAAATATTGGAAGACAAGTAGTGTTACAGGGACTCTACTAATCACCGTTTTAACGGTAATGATAATCTGCTTCATTTTTATACTTGCTTTATCAATCTATGCTACCATATCTATTTCAAATGGATATATAGTAGCTATAGTATTGTCTTCTGTAGTAGCTCCCTGCCTGATTTGTAAATCAATTAATAGAATTTGTCTATTAAAGGATAAAGATGGATATGTAAAAGAAAAACAAGAAATTTGCCTAATTTGTGAGGTCTTAAGTGATTTCTGTCAAATAAAAGAGGAAGATGCTGAAGAAGAAGAAAAACTAAAAAAAGCTGAAGATTTAATATGTGAAAGATTGAAAAATCTTAACTGTATTAATGAAAATATTGAATGCAATAAGAAAACTAACGGGGAATAGGCTAAACCTACACAATAGGCTTAAATTTATAGACCAGAAAAACCTTGTTTAAAGGATTAACCATGAGAAAAACAAAAATGTCGACCAAAAATTTCAAAATATGGACGCCCATAGCGATTATCGCGTTTCTCCTCTTATTGGGCATTTTCAGCAACGGCACATACTATGTAGGATACGACCTTGTGCCGGATGAGGCTGCGATATTGGGGGCGGGCGTAGCCGTAGCGCAGGACAACGTCACCCCCTGCGCGCTGGTGTACGGCTACGTGAACGATCCCGACCCGAATGGCCTCAACGTAAGGGGGGGGCCGGGGAGCGGATATGTGATAGTCGATAAGCTCCCTTCGCCGACCACTGGGACATACGTCGTGGTCACCATCGTCGGATCAAGGGGGAATTGGCTTGAAATCAGCGAGGTGTCGATCTTCAACGGCGAAGAGGTGTTGAAGAAGATAAACGGCTGGGTGTATGCGCCGTTGATAGCCACGACGACGAGAGATGACGACTACGACGACTCCAAAAGTACCGCCAAGTTAAAGGAGAGGCCGGACGGCAGCTCCAGGACGATAGCGGAGATCCCAACAGAGGTCACGGTCTCGCTGCTTGAATGCAAGGGGAGCTGGGTCAAGATCAGATACAACAACATGGAGGGATGGCTCTCTGCGGAGGGGCAATGCCCAAGTCCGGTGACGACCTGCCCGTGATTTTGTCTTTGGGAGGGGCTGTCGTTTAGTTGAGGCCGAAGAGGGCCGAAGGGAGTTTTAAAACGAAGGGCCGTTTTCGGCCCCTCGTTTTCGGCCTCTCTTTTTACTTTTTATTTCCCCAAATGTACCAATTTGGGTAGACGTATACCCAATACCCTGTCGGGAGGTTGCTGTGTCCTGCGTATGTCGTTCCTGACCAGTATCCCCAGTCTTTAAAATTTCCGTATTTTGTCTTGTCACTTGGGACATAAATGGTCCTTAAGAGATTATAGTATTTTCCGTTGACGGAGGCTTCTCCATAGTCTGTTCCGCCCGATGAAGCCAAACTTCCCCATATATACCAATTTGGATAGACGTAAACCCAATATCCCGGTGGGAGATTGCTATATCCTGCATATGTCGTTCCTGACCAATATCCCCAGTCCTTGAAACTGCCGTATTTACTTTGATCCCCTGGAACGTTAAGTGTCATTAAAAGGTTCTGGTATTTTCCATTGACCGATGCCGTTGTCAAATCATCCATTGAATAGGCAGTCGAAATGAAAAAGTCGTATGAATTCAATTGATCGGTGTTAAGGTTATCTATATTATGCTGTTCTTTTAATCGAGAGTTGTTTAGTAGCCCCAGATTCAAAAAGAAGAGAAAGGAAAAGGCAAGAAAAAAAGCGATCATTTTAATACCGGTTTTCATGTCCATTACCTCAATCTCATGTTAAAAAAAGATACTTTTAGTCCCTTTCAAATTACCTTACGTTCATCTTTATACCAAGGTTATTGAAAGGTCAAGATTTATTTATACAATCCGACTTTTTTAAGGGGAAAAAGCGTTCTTCAATCCATGCCCTAATCCTCACTCAGGTTTTTCAGCGCCAGGTTTATTGCCGCCTCCCTCGTCGTGATGCCGGACTTCCTGCTTTCCTCGATGCAGTGCGTAACGCCGCTCCTGATCCTCCTGCTGAACTCGCCGAAGACCTCCTCGATCTTGCACTCGCCGGTGAGGATCAAACCGAAGCCCGCCGCCGCCCCTGCGTTTGCGATAAAATCGGGGATTATAGGAACGCCCCTCTTGGTGAGGGCTTTCTGGGCGCCCTCAGTTATCGGGATGTTCGCCCCCTCTAATATCAGTTTGGCGTCCACTACCTTGACGTTTTTTTCGTTTATCGCCCCTGCCACCGCCGCGGGGACGATGATGTCGGCCCCCGCCGTCAGCCACCCGTCGCCGCCCCCCGCTGTAAACTCGAAGTCGAGCATCTTCCTGTCGATGGTCCCTGCGTTGTCCTTCGCCTCGATTAGCTTCTCCACGTCAAGGCCGTCTTTGTTTAGTATGGTTCCCTCGATGTCGGTAACGGCGATTACCCTCGCCCCCCGCCGCGCGAGGTTCCTGGCGGAGATGCTCCCCACCGTCCCAAAGCCCTGCAGCGAGACGGTTGAACTTTTAAGCTCCATGCCGTAACGGCCCACCGCCTCTTCGGCCGCCTCGCAGAGGCCGTAGCCGGTGATGATTTCCTCGAAGCTCTCCCCGCCCAGGCTTGAGAGCTCCACCTCCTCCGGGATGTCGAGGGTTATCCCAAGCTCTTTAGCCTTCGCCTTGGCAAAGGCGATCGGGTTGATCCCCGCCTCTTCGTATATGAGGGTGAGGTCCTTGGCGGTCGTCCCCATGTCTTCGCCGATCATGTAGATCGTCTTCAGGAACGGTTCGGCCATCCTCCCGAATGAGGCGACGGCCTTTGTTTTGTCGGGGGATCTCGGATCGAGCAGGATGCCCGACTTGGCGCCCCCAACCCTTACACCCACGGCGGCAAACTTGTATGTCATGGTCCTTGCGAGCATCCCCACCTCGGCTAAGGTGACGCCGGGGCTCATCCTGACACCGCCGCCGCTGACGCCGTTTAAAAGCCTGTCGATAACAATAAAGGCGGTGACCCCGCTCTCGGGGTCGTAGAGGGTCGTCTCGTACATATATTTTTCGTCTAACATCATATTTCCCACCTTTTCAGCGAGAGTCCTTAATACAAGCACTGATTTATTTGGTCGAATTAATGATATATTTTGATACCGGTCGAGTCAAGGAATCTTTTTCTTTTGGCGTCAAATAATCTCGGAAGGGGTTTACAATTCGAGCTAAAATCCCTTGACAATCCGTCCTACATTTTAGAGAATGGACATCAATATAAAGCTTTAATGAGGTAGATAAAATGAAGGAAGATGAAAAGAAGGTTATTGACAAAGCGAAAAGGCCGGGAGTGAAAAGGCGGGAATTCATGGTGGGCACGGCTGCCACAATGGCGTCGATCTCCCTTACCGGCGGGATGTCGGCGATAATCGGCGGGTGCGGAAAAGGGGGTAGCGACGCCGAGTTTGATATTGTCATCAAGGGGGGGACGATTTACGGCGGCACTCTGGCCGAGCCGTACGCCGGCGATATAGGGATCAAGGGGGACAAGATAATCGCTATCGGTGAGATATTCGGGAGCGCAGGGAGGATAATCGACGCGACCGGCCTTATCGTAACCCCGGGCTTCATAGATGTGCACACCCACTGCGACCTGACCTTCGAGAGGCTCGGCTTCAAGAAGAACCTCGCCTATGTCCTTCCCTCCTTCAAGGGGAACTACAACTACATCTGCCAGGGGGTAACCACGGTGGTGACCGGAAACTGCGGTTACGGTTACACCGATGTGAACTACTGGCTTAAGCTCGTCGAAAAGGTGGGATTCGGGACAAACGTATATCACCTGGTGCCCCACGGGATCATAAGGGAGGAGCTCTTCGGGGATAATCAGCCGGGAGAGCTCACCAAAGATCAATTGGAAGCCATGAAGAAGAGAGTGGCCCAGGCCATGGAGATGGGGGCGGTGGGGATGTCCACCGGCCTCGAATATGCCCCCGGCTTTCACAGCACGACCGAGGAGCTGATCGAGCTCAGCAAGGTTGTGAGCAAATACGGCGGCATCTACACGACCCACATGCGCGACGAGTCGGGCAAGATATACGAGGACGGCGAGTTCGGCGTGGTCAAATCCGTCAGGGAGGCTGTGAGGATAGGCGAGGAGGCCGAGATTCCGGTGGAGATCTCGCACCTCAAGGCGGCGGCCCCGTTGAATAATATCAAAGCCGAGAAGATCCTAAACGAGATAGAAAGGGCGAGGTCGAGGGGCCTTGACGTCACCGCCGACCAGTATCCCTACGCCGCCGGAAGCACGGATATTACAATCCTTCTGCCCAACAGGTTCAAGGTGACCGATGGGGTCAAGGATGAATTCAAGACGGCCGAGGGGAGGGTGGAGATAAAAAAGGCGATAAACGAGGTCTTCGCGTATCACAAGCCGGACAAGACCCTGATTACCATGATGTACGAGGGGAACGAGGACTACGAAGGAAAGACGCTGGCGGAGATTGCCGAGATGGGGGGGAAAGACCCGGCAGATCTCTACGTGGAGCTGGTCTGCGACATCAAGGCTCCCATAGGGGTCTTCTTCGACCAGAGCGAGGAGATCGTCAGAGACCTGATGCCGAACGATTACGTGATGACGATCTCGGACGGCTGGACGATTCCGAAGGGGATGACGAAGCCCCACCCGAGGCTCTACGGGACTTTCCCTAGAAAGCTCGGCAGATACGTCATGGAGGACAAGATCATGGACCTCAAGTCCGCCATCGTGTCGATGACCTCCCAGCCGGCCGAGAAGTTCGGACTCAAAGGCCGCGGTAAAATAGAAATAGGGGCCTTTGCCGATCTGGTCGTGATGGATATCAACAAGGTGATGGACAAGGCTACATACCTCGAGCCGCACCAGTATCCTGAAGGAATACTCTACTCGACGGTGAACGGCGTCCTCGCCGTGGACAACGGCATTGCAACCGGAGACCGGGGCGGCAGGGGACTGAGGCTGAGTTAGAGGCCTGGGGTGTCCGACTCTTTTAGACGAGTAGGTCTTTGATGGCCGCACACTATCAAGGGTCAGGTAATCGTCGAGGGGCTTAGGCCGTAAGATTTATACAAGAAGGGGGGGGTTCAACCCCCCCCTTTGTTACGGAAGAAAATCGCAAGCCGGGGAGCGCTAATCCTCGTCGAACCCCGGCATCCTTTCCATCCTCTTCGAGAAATCGACACCCCTTGCCTTTAAAAAGACCATCCTGATTAAATAGTATATGACCGTTACAAGCGTGGCGCCGATGTACATGTATCCTATGGACATCGCCTCGGTCATTACGAGGGCGATGAATCCAAGGCAGGAGATTATCGAGAGGATCACGATTATCCAGAGGAGCGCCCTGGGGATATTGAGGTAGGCGTTCTTGTATGCTTTTGGGTACTTCTTCGTAAGCCTCAGGGCCGAGACGGATATCATCGCGGTCATAAGGAGTATTCCCACCGCGGTTATCGCGCCGTAATAGTCTATATCCCAGCGCATGAGGATCATTACAATCACGAGGAGAAAGAAGAGGCCCATGGCGATCATGGGGGAGCCGGAGCGCTTATGGATCTTTCCGATGAAGGCGGGGATGATTTCGTCCCTGGCCTGGCTGAAGAGCTCCCTCGGGATAGCGATGGCCCCGCCGTTAAACGAGGTCAGCCCAGCGGCTATGGCGCCCAGTCCGAGCATTAGGACCCAGAAGTAGGGCAGGAATCCCTTTCCCGAGTCCATCAACGGGGCCTTTATCGCTTTTATCGCCTCAAAGTTGTATTCGACCGAGGTGATAAATACCGTCCCCACGATGATGTAGATTACCAGTATCGATACCCCGCCGATGAATAGAGAGAGGGGGATATTCCTCTTGGCGTTTTGCATCTCCTCTCCCATCTCCGCTATCACCTGGAACCCGAAGAAGGCGGTGTAACACAGTACAGTCGCCATGATAAATCCGCCGATCCCCTGGGGGAGGTAGGTGGAGAATTTCAATCCAACTTCCAATGTTCCCATGATGCCGTATGCCAGAAGGGCCACTATCAACAGCGCCACGAGGACAATCTGGATCAGGATTGCGAGCCTGACCCCCAGGAAATAGAGGAGGTAAAAGATGACTGGAAACAGGATGGTCAGATAAAGTATCATTTTGGGGTCTTCGATGTTCAGGGTCTTGGCGATGTAATCGGCCATGCCCATGGAGACGAAGGTCAGCGTGTTTGCGACGGCGAAGACCACCCACCAGGACGTTATAAGGCCGACGAGGGGATGCAGGAGCCTGCTGGCGTATAGGTATCCCGCCCCAGCCCTGGGAAGGGCGCTGGCGATCTGGATAATCGGGATCACCCCTATGACGGATATCAGAAGGGCGGCCGTGAAGGCAAGCCACATGGCGTTTCCCGCGTAGGCGCCCACGGACGCGATCAGGGCGTATATCCCCATCCCGATAACGCCGCCGATGACAAGGGATATGGCCCCCACGAGTCCCACCGGGCGATCGAGCTTCACCTCGCTCAGGTAATCGCCTGTGACGACCTTACTCTTTTTTTCTGACATACTAAAACCTCATAAGATAGACGTGAAGATCAAATAAAAGACATGACGGTAACTTTATTACATTTGTAATGTTAAATACAAGCATTTTTTTTCCTTTCCCTCCATTTGTGATACGGATATGACACTAAAATCTAACTTGACTTTGCCCCCGGCCTTCGGATATTATTGCAAAGTTTCCTGTTTTTGGGACAAATTTATATGTATTCCGACACTATATCGGCAATTAACGGCTACTGTGTTGAGAGGCCGGACTACGGCGGTTTTTTAAATGGGATCGCCGTCAAAGGCATCAGGGACAGCGGCTGTGAGAGGCTCGTTTTCGTCGAGAACAGGGGGGAGGACTCCCCGAGCCTGTTCGTTTTCAACGGCCTCGGAGGCGGAAGTGAGAGGTCGATAATCCCCTATTATCTTATACGGGACGACCTCGACAGAAACATAATAAGCTACAATATAGGAAGGGGGATATGTAATCTCTCCGAGGTTAGGGAGGTTTCAGGCGCCCTCTATTCAAGGTGTTCGGAGAGCTACGATGAAAATCTCCTTCCCCAGCAAGACGGGCTGGACTCAAAGATCGCCCTTTGGATCCACGACTGCCTGACGGGAGACTTTGATCACGGCAGGAGATTGAACCGAAGGGAGCTCGCCTCGGGTATCACGCTATCCTACGACTTCGGTAAATGCTTCACGAGTACCCATTTCCCCGTGAACTACGCCGGTGAGCTTGGTCTTGATGGCGAATCTATCGCCGGACGGTTGGACCTCGTTATCGATCAGCTCAGGAAATACTCCCGTATTTTCTTGGAAGACGGCGGGGCGTTTGTCTCTAAGATCACCGAGTCCTATCCCGAGACGGGGAGTAAAGAAAAGCTCCTGAGATATTTCAAATGCTTCAAGGATAACTTTCCAATGCGTCTGTACTACGGCCGGATCTTCGATTACTTCCCTGGCCGCCCGTTTGACAAGGGGAGCGTGAGGGATATCTTCGACTCAGTCGGGATCGATACCGATTCGGTTGTCGGGTGGGAATCCCTGATCTCGCTTCTCTCCGAGTGTCAGTCCGGCTGTTACGACGGGATAAAGACCTGCCTTTAACGGACCAAAGGTCTTTTTATTCTTTTATTTCAGTCCGACTTTTCTTTCGGACAAATATAATATGCCAGGTTTGAATCGTTCAACTCTCCGCGTTTTCACGACAAGATTCCAGATTAGTTGAAATTTTTCTATTGACATGGGGCGGCGATCGGGTCTAAAATTGAGATAGCTATAACTGACTGGGTCAGTTATTTATCTTGGGGATGTATAGATTTTTTGCGGTGGGTCTTGTTGTGAAGGTCATTGAAAGGTGACCTGTTTAAATAGATACCTGAATGAAAGGAGCTCATTATGTCGCCGAGGACTACGCCGGAAAACAGGATCCCCGATATCGTGAGGGCCGCTTTTCGGGTCTTCAGCACCAAGGGCTACAGGAAAACGAGGATGGAGGAGATAGCGGTCGAGGCGGGCGTATCGAAGGGGACACTCTACTACTATTTCACAAGCAAGGCCCAACTCCTTCACTATCTCCTTGAAAACGGCATCGTTCGGGAGGGGGATGATATACCGTCGACGGAGGAATCGTCCGGGGTCAGCGAGTGGGACATCATTGAATATCTGGGGCAGAGGTTGAGGTCGAGTATGAAAATGGAAATCGTCGAGTCTATTTTGTCTTATCGAGACAAGGGGAATATCGATATTGAAAAGGAGCTTAAAGATATAGTGGGCGAGATGTGGGATATGATAGAGAAAAACAGGATCATGATTATCCTCGTCGAACAATCCCAGGCGGATATTCCCGGCCTGGCAAAACTCTTTAATATTTGGGGCAGGGGTATGATGATCGATATGTTCGAGGAGTATCTTAAGTCGCGAACCGAGCTTTCGGCAATCAGGCCCCTATCTTTCCCGGCGCTGATTTCGAGGATGCTGGTGGAGACGGTTAACTGGTTCGGCTTGAATGAATACAGGCATGGGGATGCGGATTCGATACCCAGAGATGATCTCGTAAATGACCTGGCGTCCCTGCTCGCGAGGGGGTTAAGGCCCGATCAATAGAGATCAGATTAATAAACAGCCAACCATTACGGTTTCAAGAAAAGGGGAGAGGGAAGCGCCGTTATTTGCCGGCTAAATCGCGACTCGGCAAACCCCCCTTCCCCGGTTAAGGCCGCAGTAGATCAGAATAACTACGGCGCCGAATCCCCTATTCAGTCGAGGCAATAGCTAAGTGTCAGGATATTCCCTCTTTCCACGCCCTTCACCCTTCAATATTGGATGTTTATACGGCTCACTCCTCTTTTACGAACCTCAATGTCCCGTCGGTACCGCTCTCGAAGCTTTCCCTGTCCATGTACCACCGGCAGTATTCCCCCTTGAGGAAGATGTCTGCCATGTCCCTTCTGTGGGGGCTAGTGAGGTTTCCCGACTCGCCGGTGGAGAGGACCACAAGGGAGCCTTCGGGGTCAGAAAAGTCCACTATGTAGCGGATGGAGGCGGTGATGTCCACCTTGAAATCGGTATCGAGTCCCCTGACCTTGTTGTAGCCGCCCCTGTTCAGCGACTGCTCGCTTCCGCCGAAGGGGAAGGGGCCGTAGTTGAAGAAGGGGCGAAGCGGCGCGACGCTCCCGAAGATGTGGGAGAACTCGATCTGGTGTATCTCCCCCCAGAGCCACTTATTAGGGTCTGCGCCCATCTTCTTCGTCAGGAAGTCGACTGTCTCTACGAAGGCGGTGTGGAGGACATCGTCGAAGGTCTCCACCTTGTCGTTCATCGTGACGTTATCGAATAAGGGATTTTCCCTCTCGTTTAAGACGAGCCTCGCCAGCGTGTTTACGGCGACGCCTTTGTCGCCCATGAATTTATTGAACAGCTCGTCACCCAGCTCGTCCAGAAATATCGCCTTGGACAGACGGTTCTGGAGGGTGTGGTAGATCGTCGCACCGGCGGAGTCCGCATTAGAAACGTAGTTCCAGTTAGACAGGATTTCAACGTGCGGAGCCGTCTTTTCGTCCGCGCTCGCCTTAAGGGACGAGACGAACACCGGGACGAGCCTTTCTGCCAGCTTCGATTTGAAGTCGAGCTGCATTTCGATCATGTCCTTGACGCAGACCTTCTCCTTCCCCTCGATCATCTCGGACGACCTCTCCGCCCGGTAGGGGGGCTCCCAGTAGCTGCTCAGGAATATCGGAGAATCGCCTTTGTAAGGGGGATTGTTCGACGTGACGATATATCCCTTGGCCGGGTTGAAGAGGATCGGCATTTTGTTGAAGGGATAATATCCCTTCCACTCGTGGTTTCCGTCGGAGCCGGATGTGGGCAGAATCCCATTGCTGTTCGTCCTTACCGGGCACTTCCCCCCGCCGATGTATCCGATATTCCCATCGACGTCGGCGTAGACGAAGTGCTGGGGGCCGGCGGCGTATACCGCGAGGGCATTCTTGAACTCATCCCAGTTTTCGGCCGTGTTGATCATGTAGAATCCCTCCATCAGGGGCCACGGCTCCGCTCCCTCCCGCTTTATGCTAATGGGGGTCTCTCCAAGGCCGTCCTCGATGTCGTTAATTACCGGGCCGTGGGGGGTCACCTTTGTCTCGATGTCGACGTAGGACATACCACCCTTGGCGTCGCCGTCCTTTACCGGGATCTTCTCAATTATTCTCGTGACCGGCACCCATTCACCCCTGTACTTGACGAAGTTAGGGGAGTCGGGGTGAAACTCCTCGATGTAGAGGTCCTGCTCGTCCATGTCGAAGTTCGTAACGCCCCAGGCGATGTGGCGGTTGCGCCCAAAGACGTAGATCGGGGCGCCGGGAAACATGGCGCCGGCCACCTCGATGTCTTTGCCGACGATGTGCGACAGGTGCCACTGGGTGGGCATCTCCGGCCCGCCCTCGTGGGAGTCCTCGGCCAGAAACGGCTTTCCTGTATCAGTCCTTTTCCCAGAGACGACCCAGTTGTTGCTGGCGAACTCCCTGTTGATAAAGAAATCCAGAAACTCCCTCGAGGCGGGGGAGATCTTTTTCTCCCCGCTCCCCTTGAGATTTGCCTCCAGGATGAATACGCCGTCCTCAGGGTAGGCGGGAAAGAAGGTCTTGGCGAGATCCGGTCCCAGCTTATTCAATATCCTGTAGTTCATGATCTCGTTCTGGTAGGCCCAGGAGGCGAGCTGGAAGCTGATCAGGTTTCCGATCGCCTGGGAGTCCTCGGGCTTCCACGGCTTCGGCTTGTACCCGAGTATCTTGAACTCCACGGGCAGCTTCCCCTCGTTGATGTAGGCGTTTATCCCGTCCGAAAAGGCGGTTACGATCTCTTTCATCTCCGGGGGGAGGTTATCCACCTGCTCCTTGGCGGTGCGCTTGAATCCCATCGTGATCAGGTACCTGTCCGCGTCGACGAGGTCCTTCCCGAGAACCTCGGAGAGGCGCCCCGTGGCAGCCCTCCGGTAGAAGTCCATCTGAAAGAGCCTGTCCTGCGCCTGGACGTAGCCCAGGGCGAAGTAGAGGTCGTAGTTGTTATCGGCGTAGATGTGGGGGACGCCGTACTCGTCCCTTACGACCTCGGCTCCCTCCCTGATCTTTTTCGACGCGACCTCGCCGCTAACTTTAGGCAGGAGGTACTTTATATATCCGTAACCCAAAACGGCAATAAGAAGAATCAAGACAACGATGGATATCAAGACAATCTTTAAAATCTTCACGGTAATCTCCTAAAAAAATACATCAATATGATATAAAGAAAATCATTTTTTCACAAGGCAAAAATGATGAGGGCATTGACAACTCGAATATAGTGATTATCTTATTTCCAAGGAAGAAAATAGAATACTTGAGCGGAATCAAAATATAGGATGAGAAACGAAGAAAAAAAGGAGGAAACAAAATGTTTGCACCTGTAAGAAGAATAAATGTACGTCCCCTGACCTTGAGGGTCTGGGACGACGACTGGTTTGACAACTTCTTTGGCGAAAGCGAAAAAGCCAACGGCGGGTTTTGCCCCAGCGTGGACATAAGCGAGAACGAGAAGGACTTCACGGTTGCGGCCGAGCTTCCGGGTATGGACCCCAAGGAGATCGACCTGACCATGGAGCGCGACGTCCTTACCATCTCCGGCGAGAGGAAAGACGAGCACGAGGAGAAGGAGGGCGAGTATTACCGCCGCGAGACGAGCTACGGCTCCTTCTGCCGCTCCATCAGGCTCCCCTCGGAGGTTGACGACAAGAAGATCAAGGCCGACTACAAGGACGGCATCCTGAAGGTCACCCTTCCGAAGGCTAACGGCAAGTCCAAGAAGGTCATCAAGGTCGAGGCCCAGAAGGAAAACTGAGGGCCCTTTATATAGATGAAAAGCCCCGGGATTCCGGGGCCGCCCTAATCACCGATAATTCTCATAGACCACCATTGTAGTTGCCCCGGGTAAAACCGGGGCTTTTTTTGTTTTTGGGGGTGGATGAATGATATTTAAATATACAAAATATTTTAGAAAGAATAGTATTGACAAATATTTTCGTTATTATAGAATTTTGTATATAATTTGCTAAAATAAATAGCTTAATTATAAAAGTTAGGGATATTAAAATAATTACTGGGGAGGTTACATAATGCCGAGATTTCTACACAAAATTAGAATTGAAGATTTCAGGTCTTTTAAAGATGAAACCATAGAGCTTGGAGATGTAACTTGTATAGTAGGCCCAAACGAAGGTGGTAAAACAAACTTATTGGATGCTATTAATTTGATAGTACCCGGAGATCTAAGTAAAAAAGAAGATAAAAGAAATTTAACAGAAGATGATACAAGAAAAAATTCTGAAAGATTTGATAAAAGTAAACTACCTAAAATAACTTACTTCGTAGAAAAAAGTTTTATAAAAGAAAAAATTATTTTGGAAAGGGAAGAAGATGATAATAAAAGGGAATTATAAACGATTTTCCACCAAATTAGTTAGATAAGAAACTACAATTTCGAATATATCATCATTATAACGGTTATTATACC
>JAFGIX010000060.1 GCA_016929395.1 Candidatus Zymogenus saltonus | reverse complement strand
TTTCTCTGTTTTTACAATACTTTGGAAAGATTTGATGTCCATGATTTACCTTATCATGGTGGCAAATCTTTTACAATCACCAAAAATTAAATCCTAGTAAAATTTAATTAATGTACTTATATTTAATATACACTATATATTAAATATTTATAATGAATTCATTTTTCGCTTGACAAAAGAGTAGATTATGATTATATTATTAAGTAAGATAAGGAGGATAGCTATATGACTAATACTAAAGAAGAAAATTTGAAACAACGCATAATAGATGAAATGTCAGTTGATTATGCCGACTCGCTCGAAAGAAATTTCGATTTAGCAAAACAGTTTATCCGTATAACTTCAACCGGTAAAGTAGACTTAGCTTTTAAGGAAAAAATTGCTGGAAGGGAACAAATACTGCTTTATCTAATAGGAAAAATCTATGCTAAAAAAGCAGATTTCACGGACACAGAAATGGTTGAAAACGAAGAGTTGATGAGCGAACTTGGTATAGGCAGAGGTTCTCTTTTACCTTGGATTAAGTTCTTAAGAGATGAAGGAAAAATTAAAACAATGAAGAAGGGTCAAAAAGCACTACATAGTATTCCAATGCAGCTTGTTGAAAAGACCCTTAAGGAAATTGAAAAGAAGATTAAAGAGAAAACATAGGAGATGAATAATGGAAACAGAAAATGAGATTAAGGACATTAAGGAAAGATTGGATAAAATTGAAGATAGAATCACAAATATTGAAAGTAAATTTTCTGAGAAACCAAGTATTGCTAAAAAGGAAATGTCTATTAGAGACTTTATAATTTTAAAAAAACCAAAAAGCAACGTTAATAAAACTCTAGCGATTGGATATTTTTTGGAAAACCATTTGGGTTATTCATCATTTACCGTTAAAGATATAGAAGAAGGATATCATTTAGCAAAAGAAACTGTACCTAAAAATGTCAACCTTGATGTAATAAGAAATATAGAAAAAGGTTATATGATGGAAGCAAAAGAAAAAAGTGGCAAAGTAAAAACTTGGTGTTTAACTAATTCAGGTACTAATTTTGTAGAAAACAATTTTGAGAAGAAGGATAAATAGAAAATGGAAGATGATGAATTAGTGAAAAAATTTGAAGTCGTCGATAAAAGTAAGTATCCTGATTTTTATAGTCTTGAAAAGATTCTTGAAAAGGTACTGTGGGTTTTGTATGTTGCCGAAACTGAGCTTGGAATTAAAAAATTAAATGCTAAAGAAATAGCCATTATTATTACAAAAGCACTCAGAATTCCCACCACCTCACTTTCAATAATAAATTCTATTAAGAGAATAAAAACTAGCATGATATATTTTGAAAATGGATACTATATGATAATGAAAGAAGGAATTGATTATATAAATTCAAAGAAAAAAGTTTCTAAAGAGGTTTTGTCAAAATCAAATGATTCTATCGAAGTTTTTCATTTTAAGCCAGAAACAAAATACTCTAGTAAAAGAGTTCTATATAATGAAGTACTAAAAAATTTAAAAGGAGAGTTGAGAATAGTAGATCCTTATTGTGGATTGAGAACTTTAGATATCTTAAAAGAATTAGGTACAATACCTATCAAATTCCTTACTAATACACAATATCTTAGCAATAGAAGAAGTTTTATAAGAGAACTTAATGATTTTTTATCTGAAAATAGTAAGGCTGAGTTTAGAGACATTTATTCCAACGACATAATACATGACAGATATATTATTTCATCGAATTCTTTAGTAATTATCGGTCAAAGTATAAAAGATTTAGGCAAAAAGGAATCTTTCTTAATAAGCTTAGATAAAAAAAATTTCATAGATTTTTACAAAACTATAAAGACAAACTTCAAAACAAAATGGGATAGATCAAATCAAATAGTTTAATCAAACCTAAAAGTCACACTCCCACAAAAATCAAGGCAATCAGACAGACGCGAGACACAAAACGAACGAGGACAAGAAACCAAAAATGAAAAGAAATGCCTTCCCTACTCCTCCACCGGATCGGCGACCTTTATCGCGCCTATTTCGAGCAGCGCCTCGAACGTGTTGGCGGCGCCGCCGTGTTCCACGATTAGGCCGCCCACCACCCTGTCGACGTTGACGCCCGTTATCTCCACTTTCTTGCCGGTAGGCCTCATGTTAAGCCAGACCCCCTCGTGGGTTCCCCTGGCCGTGATCTGCGTTACGACCCACTCCCCCTCGGCGATCTGCCTCTCCACCGTCAGGTGAAGGTCGGGGTAGGTGTTTCTCACGCCCGCGAGGTGCTCCTTCGCCCCCTCGATCCCAACCTCGTGCCTGACGTTGTTATAGACCTCCACGTAGTTTTGCGATACAAATTCGCAGACCCTCTTAAGATCGCAGCCGTTGACGACCTCCTCGTAGTAGCGCCTGACGAGCGACTTGTTCTCCTCGATAGACACAATCTCCTCCTTGTCGAGGTTTTTCGACCAGACTTTTTGCTCGACTCTATAAAAAAGAGGGCGGGCCCAAAGACCCGCCCATTTACGACTTTCACGACCAAGTTTTTTACACGATGCTCCCGCCTGCTTATACGATGCTGCCGTCCATTCTTAAACTAAAAGGCCTTCTTCAGGATGTCCAGCGCAACCTCGAAGGTGATCTCCTCGGGGTTCATCGTGCAGGAGCCGTCGTTTATGGCGGTCTTGGCGATGGCCTCAAGCTGGTCCTTCGTTACCCCCGCCTCGCTGAGTTTCGTCGGGAGTCCGCTGGCGTCCTTGAGCTCGTTTGTAAGCTGCCTAACCGCGGCCACGGCGGCCTTTGCCTGGTCGAGCTTGCTCCCTTTGGTGGAGGCTCCCATGAAGGGGGCGAGCTCCGCTATAATGTCGCCCGCCTTGTCGAAGTTGTTCTCCATACCGTAGGGGAGGAGGATTGAGTTAGCTATGCCGTGGGGCACCCTGGCGACCCCCCCGGCGGCGTGGGCGATTCCGTGGACGACCCCCACGAGGGAGTTGGAGAAGGCGACCCCGGCCAGGAGCGACGCGTTCAGCATGGCAAGCCTCTTCTTCTCGTCCTTCGGCTTTAAGGTGGATTCGAGGAGGCTGTCGAAAATTATCCTTATGGCGGCTATGGAGTAGGCGTCCGAGATCGGGTTTTTCTGGATGCAGTAGTACGCCTCGACGGCGTGGGTCAGCGCGTCCATCCCGGTGGAGGCGGTGATCTTGGCCGGCATCGTGACTGTCATCTTCGGGTCGAGGATGGCAACGTGCGGAATCAAGAGCCCCGACGTGAAGGCGAGCTTCGTCTTGTTCTTCACGTCGTAGATGACGGCGGCCGAGGTGACCTCGGAGCCGGTTCCGGCGGTTGTGGGAACCACGATAAAGGGCTTCAACGGCTTGCTCAGCCTCTCCACCCCCTGGAACTTCATGAGGTCATTTGTCCCCTCGACGATGATCATGTTGGCGCACTTCGCCGTGTCTATGCAGCTTCCGCCGCCCACGGCTATAAAACAGTCGCACTTCTTGTCCTTAAAGAGCTTTGCCACCTCGTTTACGACATCCGTGCCCGAATCCGGGGGCGTCTTGTCATAGATGGCTCCAATCTCACACTTCGATCCGCCGAAGGCCTTCTGAACGTTCTTTACCAGACCGGCCTTGGAAACGCCCTCATCGGTCACGATAAGCGCCTTCTTTGCGCCGAGAAGCTCCATCTCGAAGGTGATGTTCGCCAGCGCCTTCATCCCGCTGATTATCCTCACGGGACATAAAAACTCGTAATATTCGGGAACCATTATTTCACTCCTTAAAAAAGGTTTCTGACTATAGATTATTTAAACATATTGAGGACGATCCAGACACCCACCATCATATATACGTTCGCCTTTATAAGCAGCTGTCTGAAGGTCATCTTCGGCGGCCTCTTGAATATCATCTTGAGCACGATGCCGGGAAGGAGAAACGACTGCACTATCCCCATTCCCCTGTTTGCCATCACCCCGTCGACAAGGCTTCCGTGCACGAGCACCCTGTGCTGGGCGAACGCCGTGTGGTTTCCCATCTGGCCAGTAAAGGCCAGAAAGGCGGAGTCCATGTTTTTGAACAGCAGCTTCAGCGAGGGATTCTCCTTGTATCCCCTGCCGAGATACTTCACGGCCCCCTTTTCCTTCCTCATCGTAATCGCCGGACCCGCGGGCAAGACCCCCAGTGAAAAAACAAGGCCCTCCTTCCAGTCTTTCAACTCCTCGATGAGCACCTTGTCCTTCTTGGAAACTTTCTCGAAGGTGGTCCCGAAGGCGATCAGGGCAACGGCGACTATAGCCTTTTTAATCCGGTAACCGAGAGAAGGCTTGTGTACAATTTCGATCTTCTCCATTTTCATATCCTCTCTAATATTACAAATACAATTTAAAACTCGAACCACAAAGGCAAATTTGATAAACAGTATTAAGTCTTCCGAACCTTCAGAGTATCCCTTCCCCCCCTTTCCTTTTACGGTAAGATAATTGTTTGTTGCACCCCCCCCCTTTTTTTCTTCCTCTCCCCCCTTCAGTAAATACACTGATCGATTATAAAAATCCCCTTCCCCTCCTTCCCCCTTGCCCATAAACGGAAACGGACACCAACCGTGAGCCTCATCCCCAAAATCCAAGACCTGCCGACCCCCTCCCCCCGTTAGTAAATCCGCCGATAAACTGCAACAACCTCCCCCCTACCCACTTACTCCATCACGGCTTTTCGGCGATATTGAAAAGCACCGCGTTTTCCGGGACGTCGGAGACGTTTTTCCCGTAATAGGCGTATCGCACCATTTTTTTGTCGTCCACGATGAAAACGGCGGGAAGCTGCAGCTCCTTCCCCTCGCTCACCCCATGCTTGAACCCAAGCTTTTTAGATTGCATCGCCTTTTTTATCGTCCCCGGGGTAATATACCTTAAGATCGACCCGGGGAGAACGCCGTAGAGCTTGAATATCTCCTCTTTCGGATCCAGGACTATGGTGAAGGGAATGACCGCCTCTTTCAACTTCTCATCGCTCCCCTTCACCGAGATCACGTTTTCCGCCTCGCTCTGCAGTACTACAAGGACGTTGAGATTTCTCTTCCTGAACTCGTCCCAATCCCTCCTTATCTCCGATATCTTCATCTGGCATATGGGGCATCCCATGTAGCGAAGAAAGATGAGTATCGTCTTCCCGCTTTTAAGAGAGTCGTGAAACTTCAGCGACTTCTTCCAGGGGGAGTCGAAGGTGAAATCGGGCGCCTTCGCCCCCGCCGTAATTTTATGGCTCACGCTCAGCTCCTCAAACTTCGATTATCTTTAATATCCCTCGCCCCATCCGCTATTTCTTCTTGCGCCTCTTGACTATCTTTACAGGAACGTAGACTATCAAAAAGACTATGACGAGGACAACGACAACCGCCGTGAACGCGATCCAGGTCAGATAGTTCCCCCTCTTCAGTAGCTTCACCGGATTGAGGCTCGGCTCGGGGACAAATCTTCCCTCGGCCCCTTTATATCTATAGGAGATCTCCTTAATCCCGTCGCCGTCGCCGTCCTCAAAGGTGGATACATATTCAAAGATCGTCTCCCAATCCTTGAGCTCCTGAACCCCTGGGGTTGCCGGGTCCTTGTCTATCCTCTCCGTGGCGAGGTCTTCTATCCTATTTCCGTCCCTGTCCTTGGGGACCATTGTAAGGATATTATTCGTGAAGCTCCCGACGACCTTGATAAACGACGCGTTGTAGTAGTTGGTCGTAATCCTGTAGAGCTCCTTATTTTTAGAGGAGTAGTCGAGGGGGACGAAGCTCCCGTCTTCCTCTTCGATCAATATCTCCGTAACCCTGTCGAAGATCATCCTCTTCGGATTGTACGTAACCTTTAAGCCGGAGACCTGCAGGTAGTAGTCGCTCCCCTTGATCGGATATATCGACGTGGGTACTTCCATCGCCTTTTTTATCTCCTGGGCGTTTAGGTAAAAGGTCACGAGGGGATAGCTCATCGTGTCGTCGACGCCGATACCCAGCGGCTCGACCCTGAAGAGGTCGGACACGCACACACGCCCGGTCTTGCCTACGAGGATGTTGCTCCTGATGAGGCCGTTTGACTGGATGGAGAGCCTCACTCTTGACAACGGATCGGCCGGGTCGTAAACCCTCTTGTTCGCGGCCCAGCGGATGGCGTCAGTGGCCATGTTGCCGATCCCCACCTCCTCGTTTTTCAGGATCATGTCGTAATCGGTCTCGGCGACCGTCTGGGAGAACTTGAGGCCGAGGCCTGTGAGGACGTCCCTCTCAACAATCCTCTTCCTCTCCTCGATCAGCCCCGTTATCCTCTCGTCTCCCTTGATGGAGTCATCGATGCTGACGAGCTTGTAATTTGCGAGGGATACTTTTTTGTCGTCGCCCACGGTGAAATCCAACACACCGATAAATTTGCCGTACTCCCCCGCCTGAACAACTATGGTATTGTTTATCAGGATAGGATCGGGGACGACCGTATGGCTGTGTCCGCTGATGATGATGTCGATTCCGGAGACCTCTTTTGCAAGGATCTCATCCTCCGACCTGTCCTTGTCCTCCCTCAACCCGCTGTGGGAGAGACAAATAACGATGTCGACCTTCTCCTCCTCGCGAAGGAGCTTTACCATTTCCCTCGATGTCTCGATCATATCGCCAAAGGACAAGGGCGAGGCAAAGGGGGCCACCTCGGCGGCGTCGGTGCCTATGATCCCGAAAAGCCCGATCTTTATCCCGTCCCTCTCAATGACGACGTAGCGCTTTACGAGTCCGGCCTCAAAGTCCTCCTCGAGGGCGTCGTCCGCCTCATCCTCAGGATCAAAGACGGTGTTCGACGCCAGGATCTGGGGCATACCCCCCTTCTTTACGGCCGACCTCAGGATGCGGGAGAGACCTCTGGGCCTCAGGTCGAACTCGTGGTTTCCCAGGGTGGTGAAGTCGTAGCCCATTTCCTTCATGAGGGTAAGCTCGGCCGCCTCGTCCCTGCTTATCATGTGAAAGAGGGTCCCCATGAGGAAATCGCCGGCGTCCATGACAAAGACGGTGTTTGTGCGGGCCGCCTTCTCCTCATTTATAACGGTCGCCAGCCTCGCCCAGCCGCCCAGCGTCTCGTCGTCGTTTGTCGTGTTCGGCGTGTAGTCAATGTTAGGGTTGTGGCCCAGGAGGTGAGAGTGCATATCGTTAGTGTGCAGTATCGTGAAGGTCACCTCCTCCGCCGCGGCTGATGTGGACATAAAAAAAAGCGCCAAAAAAATGAGCAATATTATCCGATTTGTCTTCATATTTAACTTCCCTTATCAAAAAAATTGCATAAAAAGCATGAATAGCCTATCAGAATGTCCGGGAAAATTCAATTTATTTATTGTGTCACATAAAAAAATATCTAATGAGTCCTCTTTGGCGTGGAAACGCTCGATGGAGCGTCATCCGCAAAGAAGCAGCGTGGAAGCATCAAATTTTTTACATGCCGAAATATTAATACGGCTCATAATAACGCCCTTGAACGGGCGTCGTCAATATGATATAAAAAACAGGCAAATAACCGAGAGGAACATAATGGAAAAGAAGGACAATTCCGACAAGATTTATTTTGCAGAGGAGGGTATCGTCAAGAGGCTCAAAGAGTTTGCCGATCCAAAATCGGTCGAGGGGATGGCGAGGTTCGGCATCGACCCCGACCGGGCCTTAGGGGTAAAAGTCCCGGAGATGAGAAGGCTCGCCCGGGAGATAAGGAAAGGAGTTTCCGCCGACGACCGCCACCGACTCGCCAAAAAGCTATGGGACAGGAAGATCAGAGAGACAATGATCCTGGCCGGGATGATCGCAGTGCCCAAAAACTTGACGGAGGAGCTGATGGAGGAGTGGGTAGGCGATTTTTACGACTGGGAGACATGCGACCAGAGTTGTGCCAACCTCTTTGAAAAGACCCCTTTTGCCTATGACAAAGCGGTAGAGTGGTCACGGCGGGAGGAGGAGTTCGTCAAGCGGGCGGGGTACGTCATGATGGCGAGGCTTGCGGTGAGCGACAAGAAGGCGGACGATGAGGCGTTCACCCGTTTTTTTTCAGATATAAAAAGGGGGGCTTTAGACGAAAGGAACATGGTCAAGAAGGCGGTCAACTGGGCGATCCGCCAGATCGGGAAGCGAAACCCGAGCCTTAACGAAAGGGCTGTTCAGCTCTCCCTCGAGATCAAGGAGATAGATTCGCCCACCGCAAGGTGGATCGCCGCGGACGCCCTGAGGGAGCTTACGAGCGACGCCGTTCTCGACCGCCTCAAGAAGAAGGAAAAAGTCAAATAGCAAACCGAGCCTTTAATGATGAATACCCGAAAATGGTCGGATTTTATCCTTACCCTCACAGCCGCTTTCAAAGCTCAATATCAACAACTTGAGCCGACAGCTTGAGCATCTGGCCTAAAAGATTATACAAAATTTAAATACTTTATCGCACTTTTTATAAAACCCGTTGTCAAAATGGAGTGGTCGAAATTAAACCATATTTTCCTTGGCAAAAAAGAGTCTCCTATGCTATTATTTAAAGATACTTTTTGTTCGGCATGGTTTTTTTGGGAAGACTGAAAGATGAATACTAAAAGACTTAACGCGGAATTAGGGGGATTAAGGGCTATCGTCCCCGTGATTCTCGCGATCTTTGTCCTGTCATCCTGCATAACGGACACCTCCGGCAGGGGAAGACGCTTCCCCGAACCGAAGAGCGGCATGGTGGAGACATACCGTGCAGCCGAGACCGACTTCAAATCCGGGAGATATTCCGAGGCCCTGAACGGCTATCTGGTATGTATCGAGGAATACCCGGCCAACACCCTTACGGACAACGCGCTTGTCAGGGCCGGAGACATATATCTGGCCAGGGGAGACCTCTCTTCGGCCCGCACACACTATCTCAGGGTCGTTCAGGAATTCGTCTCGTCGGACAGCTACGACGAGGCCCGCTACAAGCTGGGATACGTGTACTTCAAGTCGGAAAAATACTCCGATGCCGTCGGGATACTCAGCTCTCTCGTCCGCGAGTCGGAGGAGACCTGGGCGGATAACTCGATATATCTGATCCTCGCAAGGAGCTACATCAAGCTGGGGGATACATACCAGGCAGTTTACTGGTTCTCCGAGGCGATAGACAAAGCCGCAGACATATCCTCTAAGAGCGAGGCAAAAAAAGAGCTCAAGCTCTTGGTGGAGGAATACCTGTCGGAGACGGAGCTTATCAGGGTATCCGAGAACATGGAGGGGAAGGAAGCCGGCGGCTACGCCTCCTACGTCCTGGCGAAGAGGTACATCGCAGAAGGCGAGCTTGAATACGCGAGAACGGAGCTCTTGAAGATAGTCAGAAACCAGCCCGACCACGAATACTATTACGAGGCCCAGGGCCTTTTGAAGGAGACCCAGGGCGCCCCGACGTCGAGCGAGATAACCGTTGGGGTGATTCTCCCCCTCTCCGGGCGCGCCTCGATATTCGGCAGAAGGGTAAGGGAGGGGCTCGAGCTCGCCTCAGGCAGCAAGGGCTTCACAGAGGGACCGAAGGTAAAACTCATCTTCAGGGACTCCAAGGGAGACGCCACAACGGCGTCCTACGCCGTCAAGGAGCTTGCGGGCAACAATGACGTCGCCCTGATAATCGGGCCGATGATCAAGGAGGCGGCCATCGCCGCCGCCGAGGAGGCCCAGCGCCAATCGATTCCGATAATCACCCTCACAAAGGAGAGGGATATCACCGATATAGGCCCTTATGTATTCAGAAATTTTCTAACATATCCTGACGAGATCCGCTCTCTGGTAAGGTACGTTATTCAGTCCAAGGGGCTTTCCCGGTTTGCCATCCTCTATCCGGAGGACGACTACGGCAAGGTCTTGAAGGAGCTTTTTTCCAGGGAGGTAAGCCTATACGGATGCAGCGTTGTCGGGGTCAAATCATACACGTCCGAAACGGCGGATTTCAGGGCCACCATGAAGGAACTCATCTCCGCCACCGGAAGCAGCAAGGAGAAGGTCACGTTCGACGCCATCTTCATCCCCGATCACTACAGCTCGGTTGGAATGATCGTGCCGTATGTCTTCTTCTACGACCTTAAAGGAGTCACCCTCCTTGGCACCGACGGCTGGAACAACTCAAATATCTTAGATATCACGGGCGATATGCTCATCGGTTCCTACTTCGCCGATTCCTTCACGCCGCACAGCGACAGACCCAATGTCAAGAGCTTCGTTGAAGATTTCAAGACCGTTTACGGAAAAGAGCCCGGAACCTACGAGGCCTACGGCTACGACACCATCAAGATGATACAGTTCCTCATGAGAACCCAGGGCGTAAGCAAAAGGGATGAGATGATGCCGGCCCTCCTTTCCATCAGGGACTACAAGGGCGTAACCGGAGATACCACGATAGAGAGAAACGGCGATTCCACCAAGGAGCCTTTTATTCTAACGGTAATCGAGGCCGAGGCGAAGCCGACCCTGACCATAACCGAGGAGCCGGAAGAGGGGGTCGCGATAGCAGCGGAGAAAAAGGAAGAGAAGAAGGTAAACCTGATCATAGTGGAGGTCCCGGGCTCATACCGGAGGTAGAGATGCGTAATGTTGATATTAATATTAAGAGGGCGGCATTAATAGCCGCCCTTTTCATTTTTTCGGCTTTCCTCGCGGTTCCAAGGTTATCCCCTCTCTACGCCCAGACCCCAAAGACGGTTTACGTAAAAGAGGTAATCGACGGGGACACCATAGTGCTGTCCGACTACAGGACGGTCCGCTACATCGGGATCGACGCCCCGGAATCGGGGGGACTCAAGCCCGTGGAGTATTACGGGATCGAGGCCAAAAAAATCAACAAGAAGCTGACCGAGGGGAAAGAGGTTAGGCTCGAAGCCGACCTCGAGAGAACCGACAATTACGGGAGGACGCTCGCTTACGTGTACGTGGATGATATGTTCGTAAACCTGAGGCTGGTCGAGCTGGGGGCCGCCGTTGCCCTTCCATATCCCCCTAACTTAAAGCACTACGGTGAGCTCTCTCACAAGATGGAGATTGCCAGAAAAGAGGGGCGAGGCATATGGGCGGATGTCAACAGATGGGTGATACCCGCCGAAGACGCGGGAAGACACATCGGCCTTTCAAAGACTGTGGTGGGAAGGGTAAAACGTACGGAAGACAAGGGCTTCGGCGTCTTTTTGAACTTCGGCGAGGATTTCTCCACCGACTTCACGGTCTTTATACCGGCGAATAATCTCCAATATTTTAAAGACGAGGGGATCGGCGATCCCGCATCCAAATACAGGGGAAAGGTCGTGGAGACGACCGGAACGATAAGGGAGCGCAACGGACCCTCGATAACCGTCAGGCACCCTGGTCAAATATATATCAGGAGATAGCCCCCCTAAAAAACACACATTTGGACAAATCACTCGACAGATTATAGAACAACGCTATTCTCCACCCTAACGCTCCTTTCATCCCCCCCCATGATATTTGTCTAACAGAGACCGGACCCCCCGGACAATCCGAACGCCCCTCAATCAGAGCGGTGTATCCTATACGGCCGGGCGGAACATACTTTTTTCTACTCCACACCCTTTGGATCTGAAGTTCATCGGATCGCTTACTGCGCAAGGTCAAAGGAATTTTTTTCACAGGAGGCGGGGTTTTGAGGGGGGCAAAACTTCACTCTTCTGCAACCGGCGGCGACTATGACATTGGCCGTTTATTATTCAGCTCCTCATAGATTCAACCGACCTGTCGTGATTTGCCCACAAAAAAATTAAGGATGGAAAACAATTCCCGCCGAACCTCGAAGAAAAGCGAATGTATTTGATCAAAACGCTCTTGCTGGGAAACCGTAATACAATCCCCGCCCATTAAAAAGCTGAACTATCTTTTTGATAGCCCAAAATCCAAGGGAGCGGATTGAAAAAGATCAATCCCCCCCATTTAAAAATCCCCGGCATCTCTTATCTAAGGATCAGCACCTCAAGTCCCCGACCGGCAAACCCCCTTATTGGTGTGAAACAGATTAAGCAGGCCGTTTTTTTCGGCGAGGCCGCTACTTCTTGGACGGAATCAAGACCTGCGGCTCGGTCAGGTAAAAATTCCCCTTCACGATCCAATCCTTCAAAATGTCGGCTATCTCACGCGCCTTCACAAAGCTCGACAAGGGCACCGTCTGTATCTCCTTCCCGTTAAGGACTATTGTCCCCGATTTCAGGGCGGCGTAGGTGGTCGTCCCCAGGGTCTTTCCGGTTCCCTGGGGGTAGTCCACGCTGTAGTCTACGATCTGGGCCGTTATCTCCTCGTCGGAGACGGAGGTGTGATACGCCATCTCCTCGTTGAGGATGGGGATCGGCACCCCGACCCCCACGGCCATGGAGCTGCCGTACCCCATAAGGCTCACCCCCACGAGGAATTTGGGGCTCATCTTCTTTAGCTCCCCCATTACGGACAGGGTCCCGGCGGGAACCATGGGGACGCCCTTCTCGCCTCTGACCGGCTTCGGATTATGCTGGGTCCCGTGCCATATCACGTAGCCCTCTCCGCCGCCCAAAAATATCCTCGTGCCGAGCCCGATCGTCCTGAAGTAGGGATCGTTAAATAGAGGGGACAGCACGCCGGCGCTGCAGTAGTTGGCGTTCTGGAGATTCGGCCTTAGAACGCCCATATAAGTATATATGGTCTTTTTGCCCAGGTTGACCCCGACGTTGTAGTTCTGATAGGCGTTTCTCGGATTTAACAGCATCGCGTAGGGGAAATCCTTGAGCCCCATCTTCTTTTTCAAGACCTTGCTCGGGTAGCAATCCGTGCCGTAGGACTCGGCGACGAATTCGACCCTCTCCCCGGCCACTAGGTCCTGAATCACGTGTCCCCCCCCGTACGGGAAATGTCCCGGATAGACTTTGTTCAGGGGGTCGTCCAGGGAGGGCTCCGTCACCCCGAGATAGAAGTCCACCGCCGCAATCCCGGAATAGGCGGGGACGTTGTTCAGAAGTACCCTTGACGCCCTTATCTTGGGCGTCGAGTGACCGAAGTTGAAAAAAGCCCCGGAAGAGCACATAGGTCCGAAGGTTCCTGTCGTGACCACGTCCACCCTCTTTGCGGCGTTCACCTCCCCCTCGCTTCTCACTATATCGACCATCTCCTCCGCGGTGACCACCACGACCTTTCCGCTCTTGATCTTCTGGTTGATCTCTTCAATGCTTTTTTCAACCTGATATTTGCCCATTTCGCTCCCCCGAAGTCATCATATGACAAATAAACGGGACATTAGTCCCCTGATTAAAACAATTCGCAAATTTGGATTTACCAACGCGAGTGCCCGTTCGCACTCCAAATGATAAAGTGCCGTTGAGGACATGGCACAAGGCCGACAAGAAATATAGACCGCTGGCCTGCCCGCGTGTTCGAACCACTCGCCCTTTCCGCCTGTTCTACCCGCCCGCCCTGCACGCTTCGGCCCTCCCCCGCATTAGCCCCTAACGGCATTTGTTGATCGGGAGGTGCCTCGGCCTTACGTTATTCTCCCCGATGTAGATCCTCCTGATATTCCTCTTTCCGTCTATCATAAGGTCAAATATCACGCACGGGGAGTTCCCCTTGACCTTGAAATTGAAGCCCTTTTTCTCGTCCTTGGAATTAAAGGAGAACTCTATCTTACGCTCGTTCACCACGGAGACTTCCCTTCCCTTTAAATCATCTTTCAATACCTTGTCTCCCGACTTATCCACATCCGTCCCCTCTATCTTCTTCTCAAGAAGCTCCCACTTTTCCCCCTTCTCCTTCTCGTCTATCCGCTTTTCCCTCTCCTTTTTCAACTTCCCCTTCTTTTTGTTCGCCTCTTCCTCCTTCCCCATGATCCTCGAGACGTATTTAAAGATCGTCTCGACGATCCCCTTTTCCTCCTTCTCGACCACATCAAACTCCCCCCTGGTCAGGATGATCTCCCCGGAAAAGGTGTGCGGTGTATCGCCGGTTATCGTCACTATATGCCAGACCTTGTTGTTGTCCCTCCATAGATAGTACCCGTAGTCGCCGTCATCCTTGATCTTCGGCTTCCCCTCATAATTCACCGCAAAACAGCAGTCGGCGGAAAATATTAAAGCCGCGAGCAAGATTACGACAACCACCGTAAAGATATGTCTTAATCGCCACCTATATAACATCCTTTACGATCCCCCCTATCTGTAAATCCTCACCGGCCCCGTCTCGGCATCAACCCTCCATGTAGCCCGTTATCTCCCCGATTCGCTTGTAGAGGGGTGCCAGGGCGTCGTAGGTTTTCAAAAATACTTCCTTGTATAGCCCGTCGTATATCTTGTGGTTCTCCTTTATGGGCTGAAACTCCTTTCCCGTTCTGACCATCGCCTTTACCGCCTCGTCAAAGCCGCCGAACATACCCGTTCCAACGGCGGCGTCTATTGCGGCGCCCATGCCGCACGTCTCGTAGGTGGCCATCCTCTTTGTGGGGAGGTTGAAGATGTCCGCGGCGATCTGAACCGCCATGTCGCTCCTGGAGCCGCCCCCCCCGACCCGAAGCTCCTTTAAGGGCACCTTCGTGTCTCCCTGGGCTATCTCGCCTAGCCTCCTCAATTCATACCCTATCCCCTCTAAGATGGCCCGGTATATGTGAGCCCTTGTGTGGACGCTCCCGAAGCCGATTATGGAGCCCTTGGAAAATTTCAGGGATGGATGGGGTGTCCAGTATGGCTGGAGCATCAGCCCCATTGAGCCGGGGGGAATGTCCTTTATGACCTCATCGAGAACGGCCTCGGTAGCCATGTTCCTCTTCTTCGCCTCGATCGCCTCTCTGTATCCCAACTCCTGGGTGAACCACCGCGCCATCCAGAAGCCCCTATAGATGAAACACTCCAGGTTCCACGCGTCCGGCATGGAGGAGCACCAGGTGAAATAGCGGACCTTTTTGTTCTCGATGAATTTTTTAGTCACGATTTCGAGCGTGCTGGCCGTCCCGAAGGAGATCATACCGATATCCGGGGTAATGGCGCCGGCGCCGAGGGACTCCGACTGCTTGTCGCCGGCCCCCACCACGATGGGAAGCCCCTCAGGAAGTCCAGTCTCTTTCGCGGCCTCCTTGGTCACGTGACCCAAGACCTCGTTCGGCTTGAAAAGCTTGGGGAGGTGATCTCTCTTTATCTGAAATACGTCGAAGACTCCCTGGATGCCGAACCAGTCGAACTTCTTCGATTCGATGGGCCAGTAGCCGACGTACATCGACGCCGAGTCGTTAAACTCCCCGGTGAGCTTGTGGACGAACCAGCTAGTCACCTGGCAGAACTTGTGGGTCTTTTTGTAAATCTCCGGCTCGTAGGCATATATCCAGGTGAACCTGGAGTTTTTCTGTATAAGATTGATCATCTCCGACTTGCCGATGAGGCCGAAGAGGAGCTTTACCGAGGCGCTTACCGGTGGAGGGTCTTCGGTAAAGCGCTGGTCGAGCCAGATGATGGAGTTCCTCAGCGGATTCCCCTTCTTGTCCACAGGGATCACATTTCCCCGCTGGGCGGTTATCCCCAGCCCGCCGAGCTTCTTCGGGTCGAACTTCTTGCTCTTCATCACCTCTTTGGTCACGACGCAGAGCTTATTCCAGTAGTCTTCAGGCTTCTGCTCCGCCCAGCCGGGCTTGACCGAGAAGTAGGGATCGTGTGGGGCCTGGGCCTTCGCAAGCTCGTTGCCCTCCCTGTCGTAGACTATCGCCCTGACGCTCTGGGTGCCGCTGTCGACCGCCATTACAAATTCTTTTTCCATAAATACACCTATTATAAGATTATGTTAAAAAAACGGCTCCCATGTGGGATCAAACTTTTTATAGTAGTCAAAAAAACGCTCCCTGGCCGACCTCGCCTTTTTGATCAGGTCTTCCTTCGTAATTACCCCCCTATCGAGGAGGATCTCCTCCAGCTTGATCATCGCCTGCTGGTAGGGGAGGCAGCCGTAGAGGAAGGTGTCATGGCCTTCCAGGGTTATCCTGTTTCTTATCTCCCTCGTCTCGCCGGAGGCGCCGATGGCGCAGTCGCCGAGGAAGAAGGTGTTTTTGTAGTCCCATTTTTTCCCAGGCGGGACCTTGGGGTCGACCCCCACGATCAGGCTTGCCCCCTCCTTTATCTTGGCTAAGCTCCCCAGCACTACCGCCGCCATCAGCCAGCAGGCGTGGCACGCCCCGCCGATGTAGACGTCCACGTTCGGGTAGACGCCGGTGACCATGGAATCTATCGGCTGGGTGTAGTTCAAAGGCAGTGCGAATTTCTTCGCCACATCTTCGATTTTTTTCCCCACTACGTCGATTCGGGACGGATCGGCGACGCCGATTCCGTCGTGGGCGGCGATCCGGGTCGTCCCCACCACGAAGGGGTTTTCTATCCCCATGACCATCGACGAGACGGAGTCCACCGAGACCACGTCCTCCCCGGCTATGATAACTCCCATCGGGACCGGAAGCCCCGCCTCCCCGGCGCCCATCCCCTCCATGCCGATGAGTCCGTCAACTAAAGTAAGGTCAGGCTTTCTCACCTTTACGATGTCCACCATGTGCTGGTCGAGGTCGTCCCTGTGGCCGAAGTAGCGGTCCCCCTCGTTCAATATACCCTGGAGGTTCTTTATCCCCAGCGTCACCATCGTCATCGTGTGGGTCTTGAGGGCCGGAACATCGATGAACACGTCCGCGTCCTTGATCGCCTTAGGGTAGTCGATAAAGTGAAGTACCTTCCCGCAGGGCACCATCACACACTCCTTCTCGGCGTCCTCGACGCCCATGACCTCCCCGCCTGCGCCCTCCACGGCGTCCTTTATCCCAAGAAGCCGCATGACATCGACGGTCTTCATCCCCCGGGGCAGTTTATCCGATCCCGACTCCCTATCGATATTCACCCGCTTGATGAGGCTCCCCACGCTGACCCCCTCTATCACGGCCACCTTCTTCGCCCCGGCCCCGACACATAGAGAGACGAGGGCCTTGATTACCCTCCTGTCAACTGAGACCGGCGGGGGAAAGGGGGCAAAAAGGTTCGGCTTTATCGCCACGGTCTGTCCCGGTTTTACGAAGCGCCCTATCCCCCCCACAAGGTCGACCGCTTCCTTTACCATCTCCGCGATCCCCCTTTCATCGATCGGCGCGGGGGGTGCTGTCTTCGATTTTACTATTGATACCTTGAGCTTTTCCGTCATATGTTCTCCAGAGACCTCGATATCTCTTCTTTTATTCAACATTTTCCGATTATCTTATATCACATTTAAAAAATATTCTCAACGAATTCTATCAAATAATGCGTTACATTTTAAAATGGCATATAAAAACACCAAAATAAAAAGGCCGGGACAGATACGCCCCGACCTTCTTATATGTAACAAATCCGGTTATGGTGCCGAAGGCGGGACTCGAACCCGCACAGGCATAACCCACCACCCCCTCAAGATGGCGTGTCTACCAGTTCCACCACTTCGGCACGGCCTTTATATTTATATAGTAAGAATATATTTGTCAAGTTATTTTTGGCAATCACCCTTAAAATATTTGTAATGGGAGCATCGGGACAAGACATCGATAAAAATCCCTGCCCAAAATAAATTTCTGCTCCTCAAAAAAACCCTGCCCCCCCATGAAATCCGCCCCCAAACTCTTTGCCCACGCCTTTTTAAAGTTTTATTCGGCGTCCCCGCCGAGGTCTTCGATGTCCGGGCCCTTAGGAAGCTCTTTCTCCACCCCGGGTTTTGCCTCCTCGTCCTTCATAATCGACGACGAGCCAACGTCCACGGAGAAGTAGGCGAGGGTGAGGCTTGTTATCATAAAGACCACGGCGGCTATGGTCGTAATCTTATTGAGAAAGGTCGCAGGCCCCGAACTTCCGAAAAGGGTTTGGCTTGACCCCCCGAACGCGGCCCCCATATCCGAGCCCTTGCCGGTCTGCAAAAGCACGATAAGAATCAGGGCGAAGCACACGATGACGTGAAATGCCGTTATAACCGCTGTCATTATCTTCTCCTTATTACATTCCCGATCAAACGACCGGGAATTAAAATATTTAATTTGCTGATATATCCACCCACCAACACTAACCCCTAATCCGCCAACCCACCTAATCCGCCAACCCACCTAACCCGCCAACCCACTTAATCCGCCAACCCACGATATATCGGATCCGGGGCAACCTTAAGCGCCACCCCGGGATAGAAACCAGATTGTTAAGTTTGAATCCCTTGATGAAATTGACAACCCCCCCCCTTCCCCAATCATCTCCAACCCTCCCCTTTATTTACTCTCCCCTCTTTATCTTCCCCCCTTTCCCCCTGCTCCCGGCCCCCCCTAACCTTCCCACTTCACTATCTTCTCGAAGGAGTCTGCCTTCAGGCTTGCCCCCCCGACGAGCGCCCCGTCGATGTCGGGCATGGAGAGGAGCCCCCAGACGTTTTCCGGGGTCACACTACCACCATACAATATTTTTAGATTATTTGCAAGAGATTTATCGATTTTATCCGCTGCGAGCCCTCTTATGAACTCGTGCATCTCCTGGGCCTGTTCCGGTGCCGCCGTCTCTCCGGTGCCGATGGCCCAGACCGGCTCATAGGCGATGACGAGGTCTCCCAGCCCTTCTTTGATAATGCCGGAAAGGCCGGCGACTATCTGTCTTTCCACCACGTCCCTTGCTCTTCCCTCTTTTCTCTCAGAGAGCTTTTCCCCCACGCAGAAGATCGGGACGAGGCCTGCGTTTATTGCCGCCCTTATCCTTTTGTTTATCTCTTCGTCGGTGTCGCCGAAGACGTTTCGTCTTTCGGAGTGTCCTATGATTACCATATGAGCGCCTACCGCCTTTATCATCTCGGCGGACGTCTCTCCGGTATATGCCCCCTTCTGTTCGTAGAATAGATTCTGGGCTGAGAGTTTGATGTTTGACCCGTCCAGAACCTCGCCCACGGCGTAGAGGACCGTAAAGTTCGGCGCCACGGCAATTTCTCTGTCCTCAATGTCCCCGATCCTCTTTACCAGCTCCGACGCAAGGGAAATGGCGTCTTTCAGCGCCATATTCATCTTCCAGTTAGCCGCTATCAGCTTCTCTCTCATCTCTTATCACCTTTTCTTCTAGGGCGGCGATAGCCGGGAGCTTTTTACCCTCGAGGAGCTCGATAAAGGCGCCGCCGCCCGTTGACACGTATGAAACATTTGCGAGCTCCCCGGCCTTCATCACTGCGACGTCCGTATCGCCCCCGCCGACGATCGTCAGGGCGTATGATTTGACCACATTGGACACCATGGCAAAGGTCCCCCGGGAGAAGGCGTCCATCTCGAACACCCCCATGGGCCCGTTCCAGATGATCGTCTTTGCGTTGTGAAGAACCTCTCCGAAGAGGGTTGTGGTTGCGGGCCCTATATCCATAATATGCCAATGCTCCGGTATCTCCTGAACGGGCACGATTTTCGTCTCCGCCCTGGAATCAAACTTTTCGGCCACAACGGCATCTACGGGGAGATACAGCTTTACGCCCTTGATATTGGCCTTTTCCATAAGGCCCTTAGCCTTCCAAACCAGGTCTGTCTCCACGGGGGAGCTTCCCATCTCGTAGTTCATCGCGGAGAGGAAGGTAAAAGCCATGGCGCCGCCGATTATGAGCTTATCGACCTTGTCCAAAAGATTTTCGATGGCCCCGAGCTTATCGGCGGCTTTGGCCCCGCCGAGGATGGCCACAACCGGCCGAGCGGGGTTTTTTACGGCCCTGTCGAAATAGTTGAGCTCGTTTTTCATCAGGAACCCGGCGACACAGATATCGAAGTACTTCGTTATGGCGTGGACCGAGGCGTGGGCGCGATGGGCCACCGCAAACGCATTATTAATATATATATCGGCAAGCTCCGAAAGCTCCTTTGCGAACTTCTCGTCGTTCTTTGTCTCCCCGGGATGAAACCTGAGGTTTTCCAGCAGCATAACGTCTCCGGGCTTCATCCCCTTGACAAGCTTCTGCACCTCGGGGCCGACGCAGTCTGGAGCCATTATCACTTCCTTGTTAAGGAGTCTGGAGAGCCTTTTGGCCACGGGCTTCAGGCTCAATTTCTCGACGACCTCCCCCTTGGGGCGTCCCATGTGAGACATCAAGATCACCTTACAGCCCTCGTCGAGGGAGTAATTGACGGTAGGGAGGACGCTCCTTATTCTGAGGTCGTTCGTTATATTGCCAAGCTCATCCATCGGTACGTTCATATCGACTCTGACGAGCAATGTCTTCCCCTTGATATCAATATCATCTATATATGTAATACTCTGTCCGGTCATAACCGTTTTCCTCAATAAATCAACGCTAACTATATTATATCCTAAAACGCCCTCAATATCGGCCTTGTTCTCGACAAGCCAAAAAAACAAATCCCCGGCTGACCGCACCCTCCAACCCAAAACAAGCCGAGCCGTAACCTCCCATCAATCTAAAAACACGATTCAAGTATCCTCGGGGGCCTTTCGGTTTTGAGTTTACAGCCTCTCCCCGACGTAGCTCGTGAGATCTACAAGCCTCTCGCTGTAGCCGCTCTCGTTGTCGTACCAGGCTATCACCTTTATCAATCCACCCTCGATGGCGGACGTGAGCTTTGCGTCAAAAATGGATGAATAGGGCGAGGACTGGTAGTCGATGGAGACCAGCTCCTCCTCGGTGTATTTCACGATCCCCTTCATCTTCCCGTCGGCGGCTTTCTTCACGGCTGAGTTTATTTCGTTCACATCCGCGGTTTTTTTCAACTGGGCGGTGAAATCGACCAAAGACACGTTGGGCGTAGGGACTCGAAGGGCCATCCCGTCGAGCTTTCCCGAGAGCTCCGGGATCACCAGAGAAACGGCCGCCGCGGCCCCCGTGGTTGTGGGGACGATGGAAAGCGCCGCCGCCCTCGCCCTTCTCAAGTCTTTATGGGAGCCGTCCAATAAGCGCTGATCCATCGTGTATGAGTGAACCGTGGTCATAAGGCCCCGCTCGATCCCGAAGCTGTCGTTAAGAATTTTAACTATCGGGGCCAGGCAGTTTGTGGTGCACGACGCGTTTGAAATAACGTGGTGAGATTTCGGGTCATATGTATCTTCATTTACGCCGATCACTAAGGTTGCGTCCACGTTCTTTCCCGGCGCCGCAATCAAGACCTTTTTTGCCCCTCCGGCAAGGTGTCCTTCCGCCTCGCTCCGTTTTCTGAATTTCCCCGTTGATTCGAGCACGATATCGGCGCCCAGATCTCCCCAGCCTATCTTCGCAAGGTCTCCCGTCTCCCGAACTATAGCGATCTTCTTCCCATCGACCGTGATGGAATTATCGTCGTATTTAATATCTTTATCGTAAACACCGTGGATGGAATCGTATTTCAAAAGGTGGGCGAGAATCCTGGATTCCGCGCGACTGTTTACTGCGACAACATCGATGTTTTTTCTTTCGAGAATAACCCTCAAACAATATCTTCCAACGCGGCCGAAACCGTTTATGCCAACTTTCAGATTCATATTGTTACCTCCGAAAAGTCGATTTTTATCACATTTTTTTTTATCAGTCAACAATAAAAAACAACCAACAAATACAGTGGTACAATTCCCCTTGAGCTATTATTGAATCGATATTTTTTGTATTTGTCTTGGCAGGACGGCGAGATTTGTATTTATATCACCGACTATGTTTTATTTTATAGAAACATTATACTTGATTGCGGATTTATTGCCGAAAGAATCTTACCCTTGATTTGTGTTTTTTTACGCTATTAGGCTGACTATAAAAAGAATCCCGTTTTTAATAAAGCATTTTCAGTATATTTTAGATTGGATAGAAAGTGGGGGGGCGAGATGGGGTGGGGGGGGTATCGTCCTTTTATTTATGCTCTTTGCCTGTTGAGGTAATGTCTTCGTGTACAAAGCCGACCAGTTTCCCGGAGAAGTCGAGGATTTGGCCCGGGTCGTACCCGTTCTTTTTCAACTCCCGGTACATCGTCTTAGCGAGAAGATCCATTCCCTTGGAGTTCCCATTGGCGCAGTGGTTAAGGCCCCCGTTACCGAGAAGTTTCCCATTCCCGTTAACCTTGCCGTTTACCGATTTTTGTATGTCTACCTTCTTGCTGTCTGCAACCATTTTTTTTGAAGAACTCCCGATAATACTAAAAAAAACCCACTGCCAGGCTGTCCGCTGTATTGTATAAGTAGCAAAATCCTTGCCACAACAGCCCTTTTTTCATAGAAAAGATTTCAATGATATTAGGTAGTTAAGAAAGCCAAGACAAGGTGTTGAATTTTTTGACGGATTTTATGTCACAGCTGACACATGTGTGTGTCAATTCTGACACATTTGTCCTAAAATGGGGCCGTTAATGTGTCTTATCCTTCATAAGCGCCTTTACCTCCTCGACTATCTCCGGGAGGATCGTGCCGACCTTTCCCTGAATCAGGTAGTCAGACACCCTTCCCGTCAGCTGCGTCGGCTCATCGTTGACCTCGATAACCACGGCACCGACGTTCGGAGACGGCTCCGTAACTGATGTGGAGAAGAATCCGCCCCCCCTCTTTGCGACGAAGGGCAGCTCCGCCGCTGGATAGACCACCGCTGAAGTCCCGGCCACTATCATCACGTCCGCCTTTTTAGCCTCGCTAATCGACCTCTGGAGGGCCTCCGGCGGTATAGGCTCGCCGAAGAATACGGCGTCCGGCTTCAAGATACCCTCGCACTTTTTGCACCTCGGGGGAAGGCCGTTTTTGGCTATGATCTCCTCGACCTCGGAAAGCGAAAACCGCAGGGAACAACTGATGCAGCGGCCGAACAGGAGGTTTCCGTGAAACTCGATTACGTCTTTGCTCCCACCCTTTTGATGGAGGTTGTCCACGTTTTGGGTGATTACGCACTTGATAAAACCCATTGCCTCCAACTCCGCAAGGGCGATGTGGGCCGGATTCGGCTTCGCCTCGGCCATGTCGAGATCGCCCTCGTGCTTCATCTTGGTGCTCATCTCCCATATCCTCTTCGGGTCCGAGATGAAACGGTCATACATGAACTCCATCGGATCGTATTTTTCCCAGAGGCCGCCCGGGCTCCTGAAATCGGGGATGCCCGACTCGGTGGACACGCCTGCGCCGGTCAACGCCACCACGTGCTGGGCGCCGAAGATGTCCCATGCCGCCCTTTTGATCAGGTCTTTCATCGTATGGTTCCTCTTAAAGTCTATCCTCAGCCCAAAGAATTATCACAGTAGGCGGACGATGACAAGAAAAAAAGATGGAGTACAAGACGAACCTCTTAAGCCGTTGAATAGTTCATCCGAAGACAGATTTAATCAATTAATCACCCCAGCCTGCAGGATATATGACACTTCTCACTGTTTACGTCGGTGTATGTCCCGGAGAGGCACTCCCGACAGAAGGAGGGGGGACGATTCTCGTTGAACGACCTCCTCAACTTCTGATATTTCTTGTTGTTCCAAATATCTGAAAAAGGGTCCTTAACGATATTCCCGAGATAGAGGAGGGGGAAACAACAGGGCCTGACGTTCCCATCGTATCCCACGTAGGCGAAGTCGTAGGGGCGGGGACACATCTTTTCAGGGGTTCTCTCCTTTTTTCCGTTTCCGGTCAAAAACGAATCGGGAAGCCTCGCCTCGATCCCCAGGGCTTCGCAGCGGGCTTTTACCTCTTTCAGTGCGGCGTTTGCCCCATCCTTGTCGAAGAAGAGGCTCCTCTTGACAAGAGGCTCCTTGTACGCTATGAGGTAGTTTATCTCCACCGCATCGGCGCCTATATCATTTACAAAATCCACAAGCGAAGGTAATTCGTCAACGTTATCGACCATGGCCACCGCCGCGATTACCACCTTGGGCTTCATCCCGCCGGTGCCGTTTCTCATTTCAACAAGCCTCTCCACATTTTTCTTCACCCTGTCAAACGACGCCCCGGTCCTTATCGCCTCGAAGGTCTCCTTGACGGGGGAATCGATGGAGACGGTAACCTCGTCTATCCCGCCGGCGATTATATTTCGGGACTTCTCCTCCGTAAGAAGCGTTCCGTTTGTGTAAAAGGACTTGTGACATGAGTACGGGGCCACGATCTCCATGATCTTTGCGAACTCCGGGTGGGCGAGGGGTTCCCCGTATCCGTGGAGGATCAGCTTTTCGAGGTAAGGAAACAAGAATGCGAGGGATCTGAAAAGGTCAATCGGGAGGTTACCGGGCCCGTACTCGAACTCGTTTCTCGCGCAGATATTGCACTTGAGATTGCAGGAGGCGCTTATCTCCACCTGGAGGATCTTCGGATACGACTTTAAGGCCGTCGCCCCGCTTGCCCTCTCCTCGTCGTTCAGCCTGCTGTTTGTTACCGCCCTATCACCGTTAATCAAAACGAACCGCTTTCCTATAAAATCATGAAGTCAGGTCAAATGCCTGGCGAATTCCGAAGATCAGAAAATCCACGGAAACCGCAAGGAGAATGATCCCCATTATACGGCCCAAGACCTTGAGGCCGTTGTGGCCGAGGAGCCTTTCTATCTGGCCGGCGAGACTCAAGAATACGGGGATCAACACAAAGGGATTCAATATGACGAAGAGGCCGGTCGTTATTTTAATATAGTCCAATGAAAATCCCTCGCATGTTTTATTTCAAAAACCGTCAGTCCCCCCAAGAGAATTTCCCCGACTTAGGCACAGAGCTTCAGGATGAGGTTGTAGACGAACTTCACGCCGTTTGTAAGCGATCTCTCGCTTATCCTCTCGTTGTGGCCGTGAATAGCCGCGAGCTCTTCCGTTGTAAGCTCAGCCGGGATTAATCCGTAGGAGACCATCCCGATATCCCTGAAGAAGCGGGAATCGGTAAAGCTCGATGTCACCATCGGGACGACCGTCACGTCCGGATACATATCCTGCGCCACTGCTTTTACGGAGCCGTAAAAGTCCGTATCGACCGGCGACCGGGACGCCGGGCTGTGAAATATCTCCTCGATTTCTATCGAATCGTCCTTCATCGTCTTTTTGATCCAGTCGAGGTATTCCGACTTGTCCGTCCCCGGCAGGAGCCTGTTGTCCAAGGTTGCCGCCGCCTCGTCCGGGATGACGTTCTCCTTGACGCCGGCGTTAAATGTGGTAACGCTTACCGTATCCCTCATCATTGCGCCTATGGATAGATTTTTGCCCATAATATTTCCTATCAGGCCCCGAAGGGGTGGGAGCGCGGTCAACCTCAAAACGCCCCCCTTTATACCACCCATACCGTCCCCCAGGCCGGCCGCAAAATCGACCATTACATCGCTGAAGATTACGGGCCTTTTTCCCCTCTCGATCCTCAACAGCGCCTCCGAGAGGCGAAGCACGGCGTTGTCGGGAAGCGGAACGGAGCCGTGCCCGGGCGTCCCCCTCCTCTTGAGCTTGAGCCAAAGCGGCCCCTTCTCCCCGGCCCCGACGGTTACGAGGGGCCTTCCCTTGGGCAGGGCGTCGGTCACTATCGCCCCCCCCTCGTTCAAGAGGTATTTCCCTTTGAGCCTCTCCCTCTGTTCCTTAACCATGTACCCCGCGCCGTATTTTCCCCCCGTCTCCTCGTCGGCGGTGGCGAGAAAGACCAGGTCTCTCTTTAACTCTATCCCTATACGCTTTACGAGGATTGTCGCCATCAGGTTCATTACACCCATCCCCTTGTCGTCAACGGCCCCCCTCCCCCAGATATGGCCGTCAACGATCTCGCCTCCGAAGGGGTCCCTCTCCCACTTGTCCTCCTCCACCGGCACGACGTCGATATGGGAGAGGAGGATAAGTCCCGAGGTATCGCCGCCGGAGATTTTCGCCGAGAGCCTGGATATTAAGTTGGCCCGCCTTGGCGCAGACCTCATTATCAGGGGCTCTATCCCCTCCCTCTTCAATATCGATTCGAGGAACCGGGCCGCCTCCTCCTCGTCTCCGGGGGGATTTACGGTCCTGATCTTAATATAATCGGAGAGGATTTTTGCGGCCTCCCTTCCTATCTCCTCCCAGTCGATTCCTATTTTTCGGTCCTCAATCTTCATGGGCCGTGACCTTACCTCTCATTGACTTTTTTTCCCCGATAAGCCTCTTCCCCAAAAGGCGCCTCTCCTCGGCGCGCCTTGGGGTTCGGGTGGGAAGCCTCGGCCTCGTCTTGCGGCTCCGCAAATCCAGCTTTTCTCCAAGACGCATCAGGGCGGCCCTCAGGTTTCTGCTCCTGTACCTGCTCTCGGTCCCCACCGCCCTTATCCCAGTGGGCAGGTGGGTCACCCTCACCGCCGTGTCCTTCTTATTTCTCCGCTGGCCCCCTGGGCCGGACGCCCTGAAGTACTCAACCTGAATGTCTTTTTTTCTAAACATCCCTTATAAAAAAAGGGGTTTCCCCCCTTCCTTCTCACCCATGAATATCCTTTAAAACCTGTCTCAATTGAAAACGCCGGGCACGTCCTCTTCGGTTATCGGCCCCATAAAGACACAGCACATACTTTCCGTGTCGATGATCTCTCTTGCAACATCGATTACGTCGTCGGGGGTGATACTGTCTATTCTATCGATTATCTTGTCAGCGTTGACCTGCCTTTTGAAGAATATCTCGTTTCTGACCATCCTCGAAAGCCGGGAGTCGGTGCTCTCCATACTCAACAGCAGGTTACCCTTTATCTGTCCCTTGGCGGAGTTGAGTTCGCCGTCGGTCAGGGGGATTCTGTTCATCTTCACAACCTCCCCGGTCATCACGTCCATCAATTCCGCAACCGACCTCTTGTCCGTTCCGGCGTAGACCCCCAGGGTACCCACCTCCTTGAACGAAGAGAGAAACGAATAGACGGAATAGGCGAGCCCCCTTTTTTCCCTTATCTCCTGAAAGAGCCTTGAGCTCATCCCGCCGCCCAAGACCGTATTCAGGATATACTGGGCGTACCTCTTCGGATGGGAATAGGGGAGGGCTGGAAAGGTGATTAGTGTGTGGACCTGCTCTGTATCCCGCCCTTTAATTATCCTCCCCGGCGCGAAGACGGGACAGGATATATCATTAGGCACTCCTTGGCCGATGCCGCCGAAGGCAGTGTTCAAGAAACCTTCCGCCTGGTTAATGTCGAAATTTCCAACGAGGCCGACTATTATGTTGTCCCTCGTGTGGTGGGCACTCCTGTATTCAAAGAGGGTATCCCGATCGAAGGAGCTTACGGTTTCTATCTCACCAAGAATGGAATAACCGAGGGAGTGCCCCCCCCACATATTTTTGAAGGCGAGGTCGTGGATGTACTCGTCCGGGGTGTCCTCCACCATCTTGATCTCCTGGATCACCACGTCCTTTTCCCGGTTCAGCTCGTCTTTCGGAAAGGTGGAGTTTTTGAAGATATCGCTGATTACGTCAATGGCAAGCTTTAGGTCTTCCTTCAAGACCTTTACGTAGAAACTGGTGTATTCCTTTGAGGTGTATGCGTTCAGGTGTCCGCCGACGTCATCGATCTCCCTGGCGATGTCAAAGGATGTTCTCTTCTCGGTGCCCTTGAAGATCATGTGCTCGACGAAGTGGGCGATTCCGGCCGTCTCCTTGTGGTCAAATATTGAGCCGGACTTGACCCAGATACCCATCGAAACGCTGTGGACATAGGGGATATATTCGGAGAGGAAAGTTATTCCCCCCCCGATTTCGCTTTTTCTAAACATATTTATTGAGGTCGTCTCTTGTCCCTGGGGCTCGGCCCCTCATCTTTCAGGGCGTCCTTTCTGGAAAGCTTGATCCTCCCCTCCCTGTCGATGTCTATGACTTTTACCCTTACGATATCCCCCTCTTTCAGGACGTCCGTGACCTGATTGACCCGGTGATGGTCGAGTTGGGATATGTGGACAAGGCCGTCCACGCCCGGCAGGATCTCCACGAAGGCCCCGAAATCCATAATCTTGACTACCCTCCCCTCGTAGATCTGCCCGATCTCGGCCTCCTTGGTCAGGTTTTCGATTATGGAGACGGCCTTTCTTGCGGCCTCCTCGTCGTGGGTTGCGATATCCACCCTGCCGTCGTCGGTCACCTCTATCTTCGCCCCGGTCTCGGCTATAATCCCCCTGATGATCTTGCCCCCGGGGCCGATGATGTCCCGAATCTTGTCCGGATTGATGTGTATCGTCAGTATCCTTGGGGCGTATTTAGACAGGTCGGGCCTCGGCCTTTCGATGGCATCCATCATCTTTTTCAGGATGAAAAGCCTTCCCTCCTTTGCCTGATCGAGGGCCTTTCCCAGAATCTCCCTGTCGACCCCCTTGATCTTTATATCCATCTGGAGGGCCGAGATTCCGCTGTCGGTCCCCGCTACCTTGAAGTCCATGTCCCCCGCGTGGTCTTCGTCCCCCATGATGTCGGAGAGAACCGCGACCCTGTCTCCCTCCTTGATGAGACCCATGGCTATCCCGGCCACGTGCTTTCTGATCGGCACCCCGGCGTCCATGAGCGAAAGGCTCGCCCCGCATACGGTGGCCATGGACGAGGAACCGTTCGACTCGAGGATCTCGGAGACGATACGGATCGTATAGGGAAATCCCTCCTCTTCGGGGAGCACCCCGGAGATGGCCCTCTCGGCTAAGGCGCCGTGACCTATCTCCCTCCTGCTCGGTCCCCTAAGGAACCTCGCCTCCCCGACCGAAAACGGCGGGAAGTTGTAGTGAAGCATGAAGGATTTCGTGCTCTCACCGCGCAAGGCGTCTATCCGCTGTTCGTCCTGGGAAGTACCCAAGGTAGCCGTGGATAGAGACTGGGTCTCGCCCCTTGTAAAGAGGGCGCTGCCGTGCGTCCTGGGGAGAAAGCCCACCTCTATATCTATATCTCTGATCTCGTCAAACTTCCTGCCGTCTATCCTGACACCGTCGTTGAGGACGATCGATCTCATGACCTTTTTCTCGGCATTATCAAAGGCGGATGAGGCCTCCATTATCTTCGAGGCGTCTTCCTCTACGCCGAGGGTATCAATATAGTCGGCCTTCAATTGACCGAGGGCGCCGTTTCGCTCCCGCTTGATTCTGATCTTAAGCGCCTCGGAAATCTTTTTGCTGTTCTTTTCCTCCGCGTCGGAAAAATAGTCCTTCCCGAAAGGCCGCTCCTCGAATTCCCTCTTCTTCTTTCCCACCTCCTCCATCAGCTCATACTGCATATCTATCAGAGGCTGAATGGCCTCGTGGGCCTTGAAGATCGCCTCAAGGGCGACCGACTCATCGGTCTCCTTGAACTTCCCCTCGACCATCACGACGCTGTCCCTGCTTCCGGCGACCACGAGATCCATCTCGCTTATCTCCAGCTCGTCCTCGCCCGGATTTATGATGAAATCCCCGTTTACCCTGCCGACCCTCACCGCCGCTATCGGGCCGTGAAATGGGATATCCGAAATGGAAAGGGCACATGATGCCCCGGTGAGCGCCATTATGTCCGGGTCGTTGTCACTGTCCACCGAAAGGACGGTCGCTATTATCTGGGTCTCAAAATTGTAGCCATCGGGAAAAAGGGGCCGAACCGGCCTGTCGATGATACGGCAGGTGAGAATCTCCTTCTCGCTGGGCCTCCCCTCCCTCTTGAAAAATCCGCCGGGGATCTTGCCCGCGGCGTACGTCATCTCCTGATATTCCACCGTCAATGGCAGAAAATCGGTTCCCTCTTTGGTGGAATCGAGAGAAACAGCCGTAACGAGGACCCTCGAATCTCCATACTTTACCATTACGGTCCCGTCCGCCTGCTTTGCAAGCTTCCCCGTCTCGAGGGAAAACGGACGCCCGTAAAAATCCACTCTCTTTTCTGTAGCTTTTGTCATTTACTTTTTTGCTCCTAAATATTCTATGCGGAGCTATTTTCTGATGCCCAGCCTCTCTATAAGCTTCCGGTATCTCTCGATATCTTTTTTCTTGAGATACTCTAAAAGTCTTCTTCTGTGGCCGACCATCTTCAAAAGCCCGCGCCTTGAAGTATGATCCTTTTTGTGGGTCTTGAAATGCTCCGTCAGCCCGTTTATCCTCTCGGTTAAGAGGGCAATCTGAACCTCCGGAGAACCGGTATCGGAATCATGCTTCTTAAAATTATTGATAACTTCGTTTTTAGTCTCTCTCGCCAAAGACATGTTGTTATCTCCCCTTAATCAATGAAAAACCTTGAAAGGCTTTAGATTCATTTTGTTTTCTCTTTCAGCCTTACTTTTTATAACCACTCTGGCCAGGGCCAGCAGCTTCTCGTTATATATCAACTTTACGACCGCGCCGGGGATATCATATGCATCCCCCTTTCCCCCGGAAACCCTATCCTCAAAAAGCCCTTTATCGAAGAGTAGGGGAGCGCCGTTCACCACCTGATTCGCCTGCCCCTCGTTTATCGATATCTCCATCATGTCTCCCACGGCCTCCCTTAACCCGATGACCTTAGACCATCCTTTGGGCCCCCTCTTCCCGTTGCCGCCTCCCCTTGCATCCCCCAAAACCGCAAACTCCTTAAGTGCCGTCGATTCCTCGATTGAGAAGGGGCCGGATCGCGTCCTCTTAAGGCCCTCGAGGTGGGCCGGCAGTCCAAGGGCCTTTCCTATATCCACGGCCAGGGAGCGGATGTAGGTCCCAGGGGAGCACGTGGCGTCGATCGTGATCCTGGGCCTGGTGTAGTCGACAAGCTCGATGGAAAAAATCTTTACCTCCCTCTCCTCAACGTCAACCGTGACCCCGCTCCTTGCAAGCTTGTAAAGCCTCACCCCGTCGACCTTCAGGGCCGAATAGACGGGCGGACGCTGTCTTATCGTCCCGGCGAAGGACCCTACCGCCTTTCTTATATCCTCCTCGGATACCCCCTCAATATCCGCCTCATCGCATCTCTCGACAATCTCCCCCGTGGAGTCGTAGGTGTCAGTGGCCATCCCCAATACGATCACCCCTCGGTACGCCTTGTCGGTCTTGTCCAGAAAGGGGATCAGCTTGGTCCCCTGGTTTATCCCCATGACGAGGACACCGGTGGCAAACGGATCGAGGGTGCCGGTGTGGCCGACCTTCTTTGCCGAGAGAGCCTTCTTGACCCTCATAACCGCATCGTGGGAAGTAAGCCCGGCGGGCTTGTCGACTATCAGGATCCCGTCCTTAGACATCTTCAACTCCCCCGCTTTTCTTCATTCCGCCGTTTTTTTTTAAGCTCCGCTTCCACGACCTTGAAGACCTCGGCCTTGACATCAAGGAGATTTCCCTCGACCGTGCAGCCGGAGGCGTTCATGTGACCGCCCCCGCCGAAGGCGCCGGCGATCCTTGAAACATCCAGCGGATTTCTCGATCTGAAGCTTACCTTGTACTTCCCGCCGCCGGAAAGCTCACGAAAAAGGATGGCGACCTTTACGCCGGAGACGAATCTCGGGTAGTCGATAAATCCCTCGATAATGTGGGGGCCGCTGTCTGTCTTTTTAAACATCTCCTGCGATATCGTCATCGCCCCGATCCTTTTATCGGCGCTGAACTCCAGTGTGTCCAGCGCCATCTTCAACAGGAGAAGTCGGGACACGGAATAGTTCTCGTTCACCTCTTCCGCAATGGCGTCAGGGACCACCCCCACCTTGACGAGCTTTTCCGATATGCCAAAGGCCCGGTCGTTGGTGTTGGAATATGTAAAAGAGCCGGTGTCGGTCATGATACCGGCATATATGCAGGTGGCCACCTCGAGACTCAGGGGAAGCCCCATAACATTCAATAAATCGTATATTATCTCGCTTGTGGCGGACGCCTCCGTTTTAACGAGATTGATATCCCCAAAATTGGTGTTGGACTTGTGGTGATCTATATTGATAACCTTTCTGAAATTTACCTCAGGCTCAAAAGGCCCTCCGGTCCTCATCCAATCGGTGCTGTCAACGACGATCGCGAGATCAAACGTCCTCCCACTTATTCCATTCATATGATGGATTATTTTATCCGAGCCGGGGAGAAACTTGAAATTCTCAGGCACGGGGTCTTCCATGTACAATACAGGGTCGTGGCCCAATTTGTTTAAAATGCCCTTGAAAGCCAAAATCGAGCCTATGGCATCACCGTCCGGATTCAGGTGACTAGTCAAAAAAAAGCTTTCCGCATCGTCGATAACCCTGGAAATTTCTCTCAGCATGGAAATCAGGACTCTTCCTTCAAATCTTCTAATATTTTATCGATCTTTTCCCCGTAATCCAGAGTTTTATCATACACAAAAAAGATCTCCGGGGTTCTCTTGAGATTAAGATTGGCCGCCAATGTGCTCCTGATGAATCCGGATGCGCTTTCCAGGCCCTTCTGGGTATCCTTAATCAATGAACCGTCCGCGTCCTTTCCCACGCAATAAAAAAAACGGGCTATCCTTATGTCCTGAGACAACTCAACCCCGGTCACCGTAACCATCCCTATCCTGGGGTCTTTGACCTCCATGAGTAGCACCCTGGAGACCTCTTCCAATATCAGATCCTTCAGCCTCTCGATACGCCTTGAGCCGCTTTTTTTCAATTAAAGAAAATCTCCGTCGGAGTAGCTCAATATTTCGATCTGGTGGTTTATCATCTCCGCCAGATCGAGGGACTCCGCATAGTTAACTATCTTGTCCAAATGGGAGTTGACAAAAGACGCGTCATTCCCCAGAACGGCCACCCCTATCACGGTCCTCTGCCAGAGGTTCCCCCCGGCGACTTCCGCACAGGCCGCATTGAATTTATTTTTTATCAAAGAAACCAGCCTTTTAACCACCCGCCTTTTGGACTTCAAAGAGTCAGCGTGATGAATAAAAAACTCCATCCGACCTACTCCCACAACCATTTTACAACTCCCGGGCTACTTCCTCAATCTCGTAGGCCTCGATGATATCTTTAGGCTGTATATCGTTGAAGTTATCTATCTTTATTCCACATTCGTAACCGCTGGCAACTTCCTTGGTGTCCTCCTTGAACCGCCTCAACGAAGACATCTTGCCCTTGAAAACCACCTCGTCATTCCTGATCAGACGAACATTCGATCCACGGAGTATCTTTCCGTCAATAACATAGCTTCCCGCCACGGCGCCTATTTTGGGCACATTAAAAATCTCCCTGACCTCGGCCCTTCCCAGGGTCTTCTCTACATACTTCGGCGCGAGCATTCCGGTCAGCGCCTTTTTGATATCATCCACACAGTCGTAGATGACATTGTAGAGCTTGATCTCCACGTTCTCCTTTTCCGCCAGCTCGGCAACCTTCGGCTCTGGACGAACCGAAAAACCGATAACTATCGCATCGGAGGCGGATGCCAGTATGACGTCCGACTCCGTGATACTTCCCGTGGCTCCGTGGATGATCACGACCTTTATTTCATCGGTAGAGAGATTGATGAGATTTTCAGACAGCGCCTCGGCAGACCCCTGAACGTCGGCCTTTATAATCAGGTTGAGCTCCTGTTTGCCCTCCCTCTTGATCCTTTCATACAGGTCTTCGAGGGTTACCTTTGCCTGCGGCACCACCATCTCCTTTTCCCGTGATCTCATCTGCCGGTGGCCCGCTATCTCCTTCGCGTCTCTTTCGCTTTCGACCACTATCATCGGATCACCGGCATTCGGCACTCCACCAAGACCGAGGACCTCTGTGGGGATGGAAGGTCCCGCGCTTTCTACATTTTCCCCCTTATCGTTGATGAGGGCCCTTACCCTCCCGCCGTAGAGACCCATTACAAAATGATCTCCAACCTTCAGCGTCCCCTCTTTGATCAAAACCGTCGCTATAGGTCCCCGTCCCCTGTCAAGCTTCGCCTCAATAACCACTCCCCTGGCATGCTTGTTCGGATTTGCGCTGAGCTCCAGAACCTCGGCCTGAATAGCGATCATTTCCAAAAGCCCGTTGAGATTCTTCTTCTCCTTGGCCGATATTTCAACGAAAATGGTATCCCCCCCCATCTCTTCCGTGATGAGGCCGTACTCAATTAGACCTTTCTTTATCTTTGAAGGATTTGCCTCCGGCTTGTCTATTTTGTTCACAGCGACTATGATCGGAACGCCGGCGGCCTTTGCATGATTTATCGCCTCAACCGTCTGCGGCATCACACCGTCGTCCGCCGCTACGACCAAGACGACAATATCTGTAACCTCGGCCCCCCTGGCCCGCATGGTGGTAAAGGCCTTATGGCCTGGTGTATCCAGAAATACGATCTTCTTGTCGGCAATGTCGACCTCATATGCACCGATGTGCTGGGTTATCCCCCCAAGCTCCCCTCCCACGACGTTGGTCTGCCGAATAGCGTCCAGCAGCGTCGTTTTGCCGTGATCCACATGCCCCATTATAGTCACAACGGGGGGCCTTAAGACCAGGTCCTCCCTCCTGTCGTCGACTTCCTTTATTATCGATTCTTCCTCAAACGCGACATTTTCCACCTCGTACTCGTAATCCTGCGCCACGAGGGAGGCCGTGTCCATATCTATGACGTTGTTTATAGAGGTGGTCGTTACTCCTAATTCCATTAACTTCTTAATAATGTCCGCCGCCTTTACCCCCATCTTCCTGGCCAGCTCTCCCACGCTGATTACCTCCTCTATCTTGATAACCCGCTTACTCGCCTTGGGAGTGGTAATCAGGGGCTTTTTAAAGACCTTCTTTGCCGGTTTTGCGGCCTTTGCCTCCTTCTTCTTCGGCTTTTTCCTCTTCTTCTCTTCCCTGAACTGCTTGCCCTCGTCCCATTTAACGGCATCATCGGTCCTTATCAAGATCTCTCTCTTCTTGAGCGACCTCTTCTGGGGCTCCATTGAAACATCTTCCTGTTGACGCTTCTTCTTTTTCCTTCTCTTCTCCGCCTCCTTCTTTGCGGGGGCCGGGGCCGTACCAACAACAGAGGGTGATCCTTCCTTCTCCCCTTTATCTCTCTTGAACTTTTTGTCTTTTCCGTGGAGGATATCCTCCTTCGTAGGCTTCTGAATTACCTTGGGCCTTAAAATCTCGGTAATCTCATCTTTGGAAACGGTCTTCAGCCTTTTCCTTAAGACCCTCTCTCCCTTAACTTCCGGCGCTTTCGCAGCCTTATCTGCTCTATCCCCTCCCTCAACCGGAATGTCTTCGATCTTAGGCGTAGATTCTTCAGCAGTTTTTAACTCCTCCTTCGCCTTAATCTCTTTATCCGCCTTTTTTGGCATCTCCCTCTCATCGGCCCTCTCTGCCTTTTCAGACTCTCTCCTCCTTATCTCTCTTTTGTCCTCCAGCTTCCTTTCCTCCTCCCCCTTGGACACGGCCTCAACCTCACCTTCAGCCACCTCAACATCTTCGGCCGCCTCCTTTTCCTCTTCCTCCATGCCCTCCTGTACAACACGCTCCTGGGGCTTCTTCTTGGCTCTCCTTCTTATTACGGTGGGTTTTATCCTCTCTTCGACCACATCGGCGCCCTTCTCCTTGATGATCTTGTCCTCGAGAATTTTTACCTCTTCCGGTTCAAGGATCATTTCCGGGTCGTCGATGTCTATGCCCATCTCCTGAATCTTCAACAGGAGCGCTCCGTCGTCCACCTTTAACTTTCTTGCAAGTTCAAAGACTTTCATCTTTGCCATAAAAGAATTACCCCGTTTTCTCTGACACTGCGTTACATTTAAGACCTATATTAATACTATTATGAATACCACGATGAAATTTACAAAAATCTGTGATTGCCTCTTTATTGTCAAGATTCGCCGTCCAGAAGCTTCTTGGCGGACTCTATGATACTCTCTGCCTTCTTCTGTCCGATTCCTTCGATCTTGCTCAGCTCGTCTATGCTGCTCTCGGCGATCTTCTTTACGTCATCGAATCCCCCCGAAATAAGGAGCTCCCTCGTCTTTTCCCCGACCCCCTCCAAATTCACGAGGGAGACCGACGCCTTATCTTCCACCGCCTCGGCCGCGGCCCCTTCCCCCTTGACTATCTCCAACGCCGAATTGTAGAGCTTCTCGGCGGTTTTATGTCCAAGGTGCGGGATATTCGAGAGAAATTCGAGGCCCGCGTTCACGACGCCCTCGGGGGATGTAATCCCTTCCTGATAGAGTATCTCCGCCGTCGCAAGGCCCACCCCTGGGAGCGCGCCCAGGGAGTAGATCGCCTCGGCGAACTGCTTTTCCCTCTTCGAGGAGCTCTTGATGTCCAGCCTCCACCCCACAAGCTTTGAGGCGAGGCGCACATTCTGTCCCTTTTTGCCTATTGCGAGGGAGAGCTGATCGTCCTCGACGATAATCTCCATGCTGTGCTCGTCCTCATCTATCACCACCTCGCTGACCTCAGCCGGGGAGAGGGCGTTGCAGACAAACTTGACCGGTTCTTCGTTCCATGGGACTATATCGATCTTCTCGCCCCTCAGTTCCTGGACGATGCTCTGAACCCTGGATCCCTTTATTCCGACACAGGCCCCCACCGGGTCCACATCCTTGTCTCTGGAGTAAACCGCTATCTTGGAGCGTTCCCCCGCCTCTCTCGAGGCGCCCATTATCCTGACTATCCCCTCGCTTATCTCTGGGACTTCAAGCTCGAAGAGCTTTATCAAAAGACCGGGGTGGGTCCTGGAGAGGATTATCTGGGGGCCCTTCGATTCCTTCAGCACCTCGAGGATATAGGCCCTAATCCTGTCCCCCTGACGGTAACCCTCCCGGGGTACCTGCTCCTTCTGGGGGATGATCGCCTCGGCCCTGCCAAGATTGACGTATATTTGACCGCGTTCGAAGCGCTGTACCATTCCGGTGATCAGCTCGTTTACCTTTTCGTGGTATTCGTCGTAAATATTCTCCCTCTCGGCGTTCCTCACCTTCTGGATTATCACCTGCTTTGCGGTCTGGGCGGCAATCCTTCCGAAGTCGGAGATATCCATCTTGAAGCCGAGGCTGTCTCCGATTACAGCGTCCGGATCTGATTTATGGGCTTCCTCGATGGAGAGCTCGTTTTCGGGATCTGTGACCTCCTCTACTACCTCCTTGAATTCAAAAAGCTCGACCTCGCCAAGCTCATTGTTGAAGGTGGCCTCGATCTCCCTCAAGGTCCCATACTTCTTCTTGGCGGCGGTGAGGAGCGCCGACTCGATAGCCTCGATCAGAACCTCCTTGGATATGCCCTTCTCCTTTTCGATCTGCTCCAAGACGTTGTTAAGGCTGTAGTATTGCATAGTCTGCCCTGCGGCCGGTTTCACCTTAAGAATCCTCCAAAATATGTAATGCCTTCAATTATAATAACTCTAAAAAAAACCCTGTATTTCATTTCCCCCCAATTTCCGTCGTCTATAAAACCCTTATTCTATATAACCTTTTCACGAGTATCATTCAATCATTTTGACGCTTAATCATACCGCTTTTTAATCATGTCGCTTTTACTCATATCTATATATGAGCCTTGCTCTCTTAATATTTTTCAGAGGGATTGAGAGCTCCTCTTCCGTCCCCTCCCTTATCAACACACCCTCCCCCGACACACCCAAGATAGTCCCAGTAAAATTTTTCCTCTCTTTAAGAGGCTCCCTGACCCTGATTTTGACCTCACTTCCCGTATACGCCCTGAAATCTTCCTCCCTCCTCAAGGGCCTTTCCAATCCCGGCGAAGAGACCTCCATGGTATACGGGGAATCGATCGGATCCTTGGCGTCGAGCATCTTGCTGATGGCCCTGCTTACTTCGGCGCAATCTTCCACGTCCACACCGCCCCCCTCGGGACCCTCGCGGTCGATGTAAAACCTCACGAGCCACTTCCCCTTCCCCCTTTGAACCTCGAGCTCCACCAAGGAAAGACCGTGAAGGTCACACGCCTTTTCGCCTATGCGCCAGAGGACTCCCTCCAGTCCTTCAAATATCCCTTCCTGTTCCAAGATAACAGCCTACCCGACCGATTCGCTTTGTCAAAGCCTAAAAAACTATCGCAAAGACCCTAAAAATAAAAAAAGCGGGCCTTAAGAGCCCGCCCTTTAAAAAGCAGACCCAAAACTCCATATCACCTAAGAATGCGCACTAACATCGTCTATTAAAACAGAGACAATATTCAACAAAAAGAGCGATACCAAATACATCAATCTAACGGCCCTTTCGCTGTCTTAAACTGGAGCGGGCAACGGGGATCGAACCCGCGACTTTAAGCTTGGGAAGCTTACACTCTACCATCTGAGTTATGCCCGCAAAATTAAGAATTGACACCGTAATAAGCTGTCAAACCCTCTATTTAACCTTAAATTATATTTAATATTGCCAAGAAAGTCAATATTTTTATCACTTATTTCTATATTCAACCATATTCAAACGGAAAAGGGACCCTTCAAGAACGTTCAAGACGCGATTGAAACGGGTCCCTGACCGCTTTCTTAGTCTATCTCCAGGGCGTCCAGAAGCTTGTCTATATCCACATCACTTCCACCTTGATCTTTCACTTCCGGCTTCTTTGCAACGATCAAATTATCCTCTGCTTGAAGGTTCATCGCCCCCCGGGTTATAGGAGCGGAGTCGTTTCTCTGTCTGGCAATCAATCCCATATCCCCCAATTCATCGATATGCTCGGCCTCGAGCTTGGGCCGTACAAACTCCTGGGGAATAGGGATCGGAATTATCTTCTGAGACTCCAATTGTTTCAACAGCTCCTTTGACGCCGCCCTGAGGCCCAGCTCCCTTGCGACGTTTTCTATTATCTCCCTCCCTATTACATCAAGCTTTTTCAACATACCTTCCAGAAGGGCATTGTCGCATATATTGTTTATGAGCCTCGGGATCCCCTTGGAAAAGGTCTGGATTACCTGGACCGCCTCCCTGGTAAAAAGCATCTTTTTTGCGCCGGCCACCCTCAACCTGTGTTTTATGTAGTTTTCGGTGGATTTGAAGTGGAAACACCCCAGCTCGTATCGAACCGCAACCCTCTGGTTGAGGGGCTCATCCTGCCTCAGGTTTTCTTCCATCTCGGGAAGCCCGAAAAAGATAAACGATATGAACTTTCTGCCCGGAATCTCGAGGTTCAAGAGCCCCCTGAACTCCTCCATGATCGACCTGTCTTTCAGCATCTGAGCCTCGTCAACAAGGATCAGCGCCGATCTTCCCTCCTCCTGTATTTCAACAAGCCTTTCATAGAGCTGACTCAAAAGCTTCATCTTGTCATCGTTTGGACTCTCGACACCGAGCTGGGTCGCGATCTTCTTGAGGAGCCAGTCCGCCGTGATCCCGGAGTGGATGATAACAAGCATCGAGGCCTCGAACCTGTCTTCGGGAAGGGACATAAGGAGCTTTCTGGCAAGGGTGGTCTTGCCCGTCCCAACGTCCCCCAAGAGAATTGCAAGGCCCTTCATCGACTGGGCGACATACAGGAGCTTTGCCAGGGCGGTGGTATGCTGGGCGCTCTCGTAATAAAACCTGTTGTCCGGCGTGTTGGAAAACGGATCCAACTTCAAGCCGTAATATTCGTAATGTTGCATCTTTAGAAACGGTATTTATAGGTCTCTTTACACCAAAAAAACCTCGCCTTCGAGAAAGGCACTATGAAGCGTTAAAAAGGTTTCCTATTTATTGACAAGCAAGACAAGAAATTTTCAACTCTTTACCAAAAATCTTTATGAATTCCCTCGCCCCTTTAATTATGTACCTCACCCTAAACGAGCGGATTGTCGGCAGCTATTACAGTATTATATAATATTTTTCGGAAAAATAAATGAAATGCTCATAAAACCGACCAACCCCCTTTATCTTCTCCGGAGCTGAAGCCCATCCTCCCAGCAAACGACCAACCCCCTTTATCAATCCCGGACTCGAAGCTTATCCCCCCTGCGGCCGACCAGCCACACCTTTCATCCCCCCGACTCTAAACCCGCCCACCCTGAGGCTACCCCACCTATCATCCCCCAGACTGAAAATCCATCCCCCCCGCGACCGACTACCTCCCAACCCCCTTCTTATATATAGGGCACCCGACCTCTTAAAACAGGGACGGAGCCGTTGTCAGACGTAAGATATCTTGTCTTTCTTCCCCACTACGGAGGGCTCCTTCTCCTTCTTTATTTCGACAGGCTGTGACGTCAGGCCCGCCAGGGTCTTCACCTTTTCGGAGACGTCCCTGAAATCTTCCTTTTCATTAAAGATGCTCTTATATATCGGATACGCCTGATCTATGTCGTTGTCGGCCTCATAGGAAAGCGCAAGCTCGTATAGGAGGCCGTGTCTTTCGTCGGCTTTTATTTCCGGGGTGTCGAGGGCCTCGCGGAAGTAATCGATGCTCTTTTCAAAATCCCCCATATCCCTGTGGGTGACTCCCATCATAATGAAACTGTCGAGCCTTTTTTTGGGGTCGTTTACCGAGATATTAAATGACTTTATCGCATCGTCAAAAAGTCCCATCTCCCTGTATGCGATTCCGAGGTTGTAGTGGGTGTCATAATCCTCTTTCCCGAACTGCTTTTCAACGCCCTTTTTGAACTCGTCGAAGACATCTTCGAAGGAGTAATGCTCGTCCTCGCCCAAAAGCCCCGCTCCACCCTTCGATTCCAGAGACATGTCTTCGTCGAGGACCACCCCCTCCAGCTCCTTCCTGAGATCGAAATACTCCTCCCCCTCGCTCAGGGTATCGTCCTCGGGGGTCATGCTGATAAGTCCTCCCCCTCTATCCATATCTCCAATGTCAACATGCTCGGCAACGACCTCCTCCGTGGTGAATTCCACGCCCTCATCCAAAAATCCGTCATCCACCGATATCTCGATCGGCTCCGCGCCCATATCGCCAAGCTCTATAGATTCCGGTATCTCCATATCTTCGATGGGCTGCATCATCTCTTCATCCATTGCCAGCCCCATCTCTTCGACATCATCCTGTACGATATCGAACGTATCGATATCTTCCGAGGGAATCGCCTCGTCAATCATGGTCATATCGTGCCCGGAATCGAGCTCCATCGCCCTCGTTTCCGCATCGTCCGCTACATCATACATTCCCTTTCTCTTGGCGACGGAGGAAATATCAAAAAAAATCTCCGCCGCGCGCCTGAGATATTCGTCTTTCTCCTCCCCCGACTGGGAGATTTCGAGATACAGCTCGGCGAGTCTCATTTTCGGGGATATATATTCCGTATTTTTATTGTTGTATGCTTTCAGGACTTCGGCCGCTTCCCTGTACTGTCCGTATTTTACGTATGTGTCGACCTTCAACATCACCATTCGTCCTTCGTTGTCAATTACCTCATCTTTTAGATCCACTCCCGGCTCTACTTCAAAGGTGGCCGGCTCGGACATCTCGTCGGCTCCCGTAACCTCCTCGAATACCTCCGCCTCCAGAACATCCCCGTCCTCCATCTCTATGACATCGGCCTCAATGACATCCTCTATGACGTCGCTTTCGCCGGAAAACCCCCTTACGTCCCCTTCTATTCCAGAGCTCGTCATGTCCCCGGTAACAGCGCTTGTGAGATTGTTATAGAGCGCCTTGTAATGCCCGGCCTTCTCCTGCTGTCTCTTCCCCTGGAAATAGACCATGAGCTCTGTGTAGAGCTTGCCGAGGAGATCGGTCCTCCCCAGCTTCTCGTAGACCCGGGCCAGCTCTTCTTTCGCCTCCATAAACTCTGGATTGACTTCGAGCAGCTTGTTCAGAATATCGGCGGAAGCCTTATAGTCCTGCTTTGCCAAAAGGATCCGAGATTTCATATAGAGGAGTTTTCTGTCATCCGGGGCAACCTTCAGACCCATATCTATGCGGCCGCTGGCGAGATCGAGCCTGTTGCTCCTGATATATATCTCGGCGAGGACGGAAATCATGTCAACCCGATCGGGATGATGTTTGATGAGCTTCTCATAGAGACTCACCAGGTCTTCCCCCCTCCCCTCCTTTTTGAGCTGTTCGCCTATCTTGACGTATTCGTCGAGGCTCTTGTCAACGAATTTACTGCGATAGTACGCATCGGCGAGCTTCATCCTCAAGGCGAGATTCGAGGGAGCCATCTCCGCCATCTTGTCAAGGGTGTCCAGCGCCTTTCTCGTATCCCCCTTCTTATCGTAGTAGGAATAAACGAGCTGGAACTGTTTTATGGCGTCTCCGATCAGGTTTTGCTTGTGGTATAATTCCGCGAGCTTGAGGTTGATCTGAATCTGGACGGGATCGAGCTTAAGAACTTGTTTGTAAACGGCTATTGCCCTCAGGTAAAATCCGTCTTCGGAATAGAAGTTCGCCACATAGTTATATTCCGATATGGCCTCGGCCCTTTTGCCCTCTCTGGCGAATAAATCACCGAGTTTTTGGCGTACCTTTATATCCTTAGGATCTTCCTTTACAATCCTCTCATATTCTCTTATAGCCTTGTCATACTGGCCCTTCTGAAAGAATTTCTGAGCCGCCAGCATTGACTTGTTTTTATCAAAAGCCATGACTAAAAAAAACAATTAACCTTTTGTAATATACTAAATTAGGCAAAAAAAGTCAATAGTATTACGCCAATTAATTTCCCCATTCTTTCCGAATTTACGCAGGAAAACCCTCCCCCAGACCCATCAAAACACACACTTACCGCCTTCAAGGAGTCAAAGGCGGAAGGTGAACACGGTATTCCTTCAATCCCAAGCGAAAGGAGAACACCACGCCCCTCCTCCAAAAACGCTGACGTTTGCCTAAAACAATTTTCATTGAAATTACATTGTATAAATAACTATTTTTATATAAAAAATATGTGAGCACAGTCACTTAAGGATCAATTAGAGACCAAAAGCCGAAAACCCGCAGTCACGGCGAAGATTCATATATATTTGTTCAAAAAGCGGATATCGCGATACCCATCTATAAACTCCGGATCCTTCATTATCTTCTTGAACAGGGGAATGGTTGTCTCTATCCCCTCTATGTGAAACTCCGAAAGGGCCCTGCTCATCCTCTTTATGGCCCCATCCCTGTCCCTGGACAGTGTTATCAGCTTCACGATCAACGGATCGTAGTAGGGATTTACATACGCCCCGGAGAAGATGGCGGAGTCTACCCTGACCCCAGGCCCGCCGGGGGGGATGTATCTCGTTATCACGCCGGATGACGGGGTGAATCTGAAGGGGTCCTCTGCCGTTATCCTGCACTCCAGGCTGTGTCCCTTGTATTGAACATCCTCTTGACTCAGTCCGAGCCTCTCCCCGAAGGCCAGCATGATCTGCCACTTGGCCACATCTATTCCGGTAACCATCTCGGTCACCGTGTGCTCAACCTGGATTCTCGTGTTCATCTCCGAAAAGAAATATTCACCGCCGTCGGTGACGAGAAATTCCACGGTCCCCAGATTTGAATAGTTCACGGAGCGGGCAAACTTAACCGCCGCCTCCCCCATCTCTTCGCTGAGCTCCCTTTCGACCACCGGCGACGGGGATTCCTCGATAATCTTCTGATAACGCCTCTGGATCGTGCAGTCCCTGTGCCCCAGATGGATTACGTTCCCCTCCATATCGGCGACGATCTGGAATTCTATGTGTCTTGCCTTGTCGAGATATTTCTCGACGTATATCCCCGGATTTTTGAGATAATCCTGGGCCTCCCTCTTGGCATTGTGGAAGCTGTCCAGGAAATCCACCTTTTCCGGGACCACCTTGACCCCCCTGCCGCCGCCTCCTCCCACAGCCTTGAGAATAACCGGAAATCCGAGGGATTCCGCAACGCTCAACGCCTCCCTGTCATCCACGAGGGCCGTGTCGCTTCCGGGGACAACGGGGATTCCCGACCTGTTCGCCTCCCTTTTTGCGGCGATCTTGTCGGCCATCAGCGACATCGTATCCACGCCGGTCCCAATAAAGACGATGCCCGATTTCTGGCACGCCTCCGCAAATTCCAGGTTCTCCGAAAGGGGGCTGTACCCGGGGTGTATTGCGCCCGCGCCGGTAATCTCCGCCGCGGACAGAATCGAAGAGAATTTTAGATAGCTCTCCTTGATATCCGCGGGCCCGATACAGACCGCCTCGTCCGCGAGCAGGACGTTCAGGGCGTCCCTGTCGGCCTCGGAATAAACCGCAACGGACTTTATCCCCAGCTCCTTCAAGGAGCGGATTATCCTTATTGAAATCTCACCCCTGTCGGCGACAAGAACTTTTTCAATCATTTTTTTTCTTTATAAGAAAGAGCCTATATACTATATGGGCTCCAAAAGGAATAACGACTGGCCGTATTCAACGGGCTGGCCGTTCTCGACAAGGATAGACACAATGATACCGTCGGACTCCACCTCTATCTCATTGTTGAGCTTCATAGACTCGACAATACAAAGGACGTCCCCCTTTCTGACCTCGCTGCCCACCTCGACAAAGGGGGGGGAATCGGGCGAAGGCGATCGATAAAAGCTGCCCACGAGGGGAGATACAACCGCGACGAGCTCGCTTCCCTCCGGGACGCTCCCCTTCGGCTTATCCAAAGACGGATTTTTCTCTACCGATCCGCCCAGGTTTCTCTTGATCATAAGACGCTCGCCGGAGCGCTCGATCTCTATCTCAGAGATATCCGTTCCATCGATCACCTTGATAATATCTTTTATCTCCTTGAGATTCATTCCATTTACCGCCTTTTTTATTCAGCCTCTCTATTCAGGCTCTGTTTAGGTCTATTTGGATATGCGCTCGATATACTCGCCGGTCCTCGTGTCTATCTTCAAGAGATCCCCCTCGTTGAGAAACAGGGGCACCTGCACGACCAATCCGGTCGACAGCGTAGCAGGCTTTGTGCCACCGGTGGCGGTATCTCCCCTAACCCCCGGATCGGTCTTTTCGATCGGGAGCTCCACAAAGGTCGGGAGCTCAAGGGAGATGGGGTTCCCCTCGTGATAGAGGACGGTAATTTCGAGCCCGTCGGAAAGGAAATCCGCCGAATCCCCCACCTTATCCTCCTCAATGAATATCTGCTCGTAGTTTTCCATATCCATGAAGTAAAATCCCTGATCGTCACGATAGAGATACTGCATCTCCTTCTCGAGGAGGTCCGGTTTGTCAACTTTCTCGCCGGACCTGAAGGTCTTTTCCGTGACCGCCCCGTTTATCAGGTTTCTCAGCTTGGTGCGGACAAACGCCCCCCCCTTCCCCGGCTTTACGTGTTGAAATTCCACGATTATATAGGGCTTCTTGTCTATCTCTATCTTCAATCCCCTTCTGAACTCCGCTGTAGAATACACTTAAAATCCCCCCAGCAAACTATTTATAAGACATTACTTTAATCAGGCTAATACTTTAAAAGATTTCTCAAGCGTTGTCAATACATTAGGGGCATCTTCCGTAACCAGGACCATGTCCTCGAGACGCACCCCGCCCCATCCGGGGATGTATATCCCCGGCTCAACGGTAATCACCATTCCCGGCGATAAGACGGCGTCCCCCAGGGGGCTGAGGACCGGCGGCTCATGGACGTTCAGCCCCACGCCGTGGCCCGTGCCGTGGGAGAAATATTTGCCGTATCCTTTTTCTTCGATATGACCCCTGACCGCCCCGTCCAGCTCCACCGCGGAGATCCCGGGCCTCGCCCGTTTTATCCCCTCTATCTGTGCTGTGCGAACGACCTCGAACACCTCCCTCTTCTTCTCGTCGGCCTCTCCGACCGTATAAGTCACCGTCTGGTCCGAAGCGTACCCCATAAACTCCGCCCCGAAGTCGATTATCAAGAGGTCTCCCTTTTCAAGCTTCCTTTTCCCCGGCTGAGCGTGGACGACGGCTCCGTTTTCCCCCGACGCGACGATGGTCGGAAAGGGCGTCGGCCCCGACCCCCCCCTTCTCATCGCGTAATCCAGCTCCGCGGCGATATCCGCCTCGGAAATCCCCGGGGCGATCATCGGAATTATCCCGTTTAGGGCGTCTTCCGAGATCTTTATCGCCCCGATTATCATCTCAACTTCCCCCTCCTCTTTCACGGCGCGAAGCCTTGACAGGTCGTCCCTTATCGGCGTTATTGATGCCGATCCTTTGACTAAGGGGACCTCCTTCAGGCTCTCATAGAGAAACAGGGTCATGTTGTGAGATTCGACGCCGATCTCCTTGATGGATAGATCGGCTATCGCATCGGCAATGCCGTCGACCTTTTTTTTGTACTCCTCGACGGGAAAGTCTTTAACTTCTGCTGAGGCCTGGGTCGTGTAACGGCCGTCAGTCAAAAAAACCCCCCGGGCCCCGCCGACAACCAGGACGCCGTCGCTTCCGGTAAAGCCGGAGAAGTACCTGACGTTTTTCATGTCGGTTATTACGATTCCGGAGAGGGACAATCCCTTGAAGAAACTCCTCAGCCTCTTGATCCTGTCCTCGATCATATCAACTCTCACCGACGAGGGCCTCAATGGCCATGAGTCCGAGGCGGTATCCCTCCCTGCCGAATCCGGAAATTACGCCCACGGCCACGTCCGAAATATATGAGTGTCTTCTGAAGTCCTCCCTCGAAAAGATGTTGGTCAGGTGAACCTCCACAAAGGGGACCGCCACGGCCAACAGCGCATCCCTAATAGCCACGGATGTATGGGTGTATCCCCCCGCATTTATCAGGATTCCGTCAAAGACATCCGCCTCTTGAATCCTATCAACAATCTCGCCTTCCGAGTTGGACTGGAATATCTCGACTTCGATCTTCAGGCCCTCGGCGGCTTCTTTTATGAATTCCTCCAGATCTGCATAGGTAAGGTAGCCGTAGACCTCCGGCTCCCGCAGGCCCAACATGTTCAGGTTGGGGCCGTTTATCACCAGGACATTCATGTTTTTACCTTCCAAAGATCCAAAAAGAAAAAGCTGCGGGATTAAATACGCATTGCACAATACTTAAACAGCCAAAACAGAGTGTACAATGCTAAATATGCAGCCTTTATATTTACAGGATTGATAAACCGGTTTTTTACATAAGCTCCCTGAGCTTCAGTGATCCAATCCTGATTCTGTATCTGCTTAACGCCAAGTCCGTCTTTGGATTGATTATAAGGATGAAATAGTAATCCTCGGAAATCATATGGGAGATGACGACGAATTTCTTCATGGTTATGGTAACGTCTTTCAAATCCTCGAGGTGAAGTATGGAGATAACCTTTTGAACTTCGGCCATAATACCCGCAAATTCCGCACACACCATGTCTGCATCAAGCCCGAACCTGTCGCTCTGATATTTTTCAATGGGAATACCGTCCCTCCCTATAATCATGCCGGCGAGGCTTCCGGGGACCAAGTCAACTACCTCCTCCAATACACTCCTGAAATCGACCATCTTTAAGCGATTCCCAAAACGATTAAGAAACGACCTGTTTGCCGTCATCTGCTTTATATAAATATTATACGCCGTTAGAACTTAAGTGAAATATAAAAGCATGTTTTTCAGTCAAACCAGAACCGCATATCTTGAGGTGATACAACCAAAATCTCTTTCGGCAATTCATCCAACCCTTTTTTCAACAGACTTCTAAATAGAACTTTTTATCAAAATCGAACGAGTTAAAGACACCTTTACTAATACAAACACATTACAATCATCCGTTTTTTTCAAAGCCGAAATCTCCCTGCCCACCTCCCTCTTTCCTCCCCCCCTTTCCTCTTCGTCCTTTCCAGTCCTGAAATCCCCCAACCTCTCTCCCCCTTTCCTTTCCCCCTTTCATCCCCTCCTTCCACCCCCTACTTCCATCCTCCAACCCCCGCAACCACCCAAATCCTGCCATCAACGAATTACGTCATCCTCCTATACTTCCTCACATTCTGCAACCATTTCTGCAGGCTCTGGATGTTACTGTTGAGGATATCCTCGCTGACAACCGCCGTATCTCCCAAAGCTTCTTCGTCTTCCATCGAGATTTCTCCCTTTCCCTCCGTTGCCGTTATCCTGCCCAGCTCGTTTAACTTCTTCCTAACATGGCTGAGCTTTTCTTTTAAGGTTCTCCTCGTGGGAAAGGCGTCGCTGAGATCTTCGTAAATCGCCAGCGCCCTGTCGAAATATCCCTGTTTTACGTATATATCCGCTATGGTCTCCGTGGAGATATCCACCTCTCCGCCCAAATTTCCGGCGCTTGACTTGTCTTCATATTCTTCCATATCCGCCGGACGTACCTCCTCCACGTCGTCGTAGTAATCTTCCGAGACTGTATCCTCAACCGCCGTCTCGTCCCCGAATTCCGCTATTTCGGCCTCTTCCTCTTCAAAATCCTCCGGAGGTTTAGTCTCGATCTCGACTTCGACGGCTCCCTCCTCCATTTGGGAGAATTCCTCGACGGCCCTTGAAAGGTCGTCCATACCCTCCCCCGAAGTAAACACCTCGTCGAGAATGCCAAACTCATCATCCAAATCGGCCTCCTCCCCTCCCGCACTTTCCCCGTACCCCTCCCCCTCCGTTAGATCTACAACTTCCACATCATCGGCAGATATATCCAGCTCATCCTCCCCCACAGTCTCGGCAGGTTCTGAATCAAGGGGGATTTCATCAACTTCGGTGAACCTTATCTGCTCGTCTTCAGTAAAAATATCTTCATCCACCCCCCCAGCCTCGATGTCCTCCCCTCCCTCTTCGAGATCCAGCTCTCCCTCTTCCTCGTAAATCCCCAGCTCTTCCTCGTCCGGCTCCGGCTCGACCTCCTCTATATCCTCCAATATCTCTTCATCCGCCGCTTCATTTTCGATCTTCCGAACCTCGCCCGCAGGCTCGGCCGAATCGGGGCCGACCTCGATCGTCTCCCGCTCGGCCCCTTGAGCAGCTTGTTCCGCCTGTTTCCCTTCCAGGACCTCTTCCTCTACCGCTTTGGCTTCTCCCTCTTCCTCTTTTTTCGCCTCCTTGATTGCCGCGGAGAGCGGATTTATTCCGGCCTTAACATCTTTTAGCTTCGCCGCAACCTCTTCGTCTTCGGGCGACATAGAGAGGACCTTCCCGAAAAAGACCCCGGCCCCGTTAATATCCTCTTCAAAGAGGTGGACATCGCCGAGGACCTTATTTGCGACGATATTATTAGGAGTTATGGAAACGACCTTTTCGAGCTCCTCCTTGGCCTCCTTGATCATCCCCTTGTCAAAGTAGGCCCTCCCCAAGGCAACCCGGCCGCTCATATAGTTCGGGTACTTCTTGACCCCTTCGACGCAGAGGTGGATCGCCTCGTCCAGCATTCCCTGCTTGCGATAGCACTCGGCAAGGGCGGCAAAGACCCGGGAGCTCGGATTCTTTGCGAGCATAGACTGGTACTTTTCCATCTCCGGGGTGATGACTCTGGTGCCGAGATGGGACGGCCCCCTGATCACAACGGGAATGGATTTTTTCCCGACGACCGGGGAGGCGGGTTTCGGGGCTTTTGGCCCAACTCCACCGGCACCCCTAATCCCTGCTTTATCATCAGCCATGAAGCACCCTAAAATTCAATAATATCAACTATATCTGAGACCCTCTCCATTTTTAAGCTAACACACCCTATGCCCTCTGTCAAGACAAAATTAATTGCCTCGCCACTGGCCTTTTTATCATAATTAATCACGCTTTCATATTCTCCTTTTGAAAATTTTGGCAGCGAAAGATCAAAGCCGTAATCTTCGAGAAGATTCAACATCCTGTCTTGTTCCGATCCCGACAACAACCCCATCTTTCTTGAAATCTCGATCGATACGGCCATCCCCTTTGCAACGGCCATTCCATGTTTTACAACCCCGTACCCGGTGAGATTCTCCACCGCGTGCCCAAAGGTGTGCCCGAAGTTAAGGACGGCCCGAAGCCCGGCCTCCCTCTCGTCCCTCGACACTATATCCGCCTTGATTTTAAGAGAGGACTTTATTATATACTTAATCGCTTCCCCGTCCTTATTCAGGATTCTATCCCTCTTCGATTCCAAATAATCGAAGAGCTCCCGATCCGATATTATACCGTACTTGATTACCTCGGCAAGACCGGAGAGAAACTCCTCCTCCGGAAGCGTTTTGAGGGTATTGATGTCAATAAGCACGAACTTGGGCTGGTAAAAGAGCCCTATCAGGTTCTTCCCGCTGGGGTGGTTTACGGCGGTCTTTCCTCCAACCGAGGAGTCGACCTGGGACAGGAGGGTTGTAGGTATCTGCACGTAGGGGATGCCCCTCATGAAACTCCCCGCCGCGAACCCCCCCAAGTCTCCGATCACGCCCCCCCCGAGCGTCAAAAGTGGGGTTGATCTTGCCGCCCCGGCCGTAACAAGGGAATCGTAAACCTTGCATAAAACGTCAAAATTCTTGGATTCCTCCCCGTCCGGCACTATGATCCTTGTGACCTCGATCCCGGCGTCCTTTATTGCCGCCTCGAGTCTCCCGAAGTAAAGGGATTCCACAACCGGATTTGTGAGGACGCACACATCTGCCGCTTCTAAAAGCGAGCCGGCATCGTCCAATATTCCAAATCCTATATAAATGGGATAGGACCTCTCCCCCAGATTGACCTTAATCTCTTCCATCTTTCACGTAATCAGAAAACGCCTTAAAAACCTCCGCCGCAATCATATCCGGCCCCCCCTTTTCCGTATCTACGCTCAGGTCGGCGAAAGCATAGAATCGGCGTCTTTCCTCGATCTTCTCCTCTATCGCCCCAATCTTGTCCTCCACGTTGAGAAGTGGCCGGTGGGTCCGCCCCCCCACCCTTCTTAAGATCTCCCCTGCCGAGGCCTCGAGACAGACCAAGACACCGTTTTGTTTGAGCATCTCTACATTCTCCTCCCTGATGAGCACCCCGCCCCCCGTGGATATGACGAGATCTTCCATCGAAGACACCCTCCTTACGGCCTCCGACTCCAGCTCCCTGAAGCGGTCTTCTCCGTACCTGTCAAATATCTCTTTGATGCTGATGCCGCTTTGTCTAACTATCTCATCGTCGAGATCTATAAATCTCCTCCTCATCTTCCTTGCGAGGATACTCCCCACCCTCGACTTCCCCGTGCCCATAAATCCGACTAATACGACGTTTTTCCCCATATTCAGTAAAGGCTTATCCTGTCGAGATAGCTCTTATAGCTCCTCGATATATCCTCGAGATTGTCTCCCCCAAATTTTCCCAGAAACTCGCCGGCCAACACCACGGCAACCATTGCCTCCGCAATAACGGAGAGGGCGGGAACGGCCATGACGTCGGACCTCTCGGCCTGGGCGCTTATCTCCTCCTTCGATCTGATGTCCACGGAATGGAGGGGGCTCATGAGGGTCGGGATAGGTTTCATGGCGGCTCTCACAACGATCGGGGCTCCATTGGTTATCCCCCCCTCTATCCCGCCGGCCCGATTCGTCTTTCTATAAAATCTCCTCGACTCGTCGAAGAATATCTCGTCGTGGGCGTCTTTCCCCCTTTTCCTTGCGGTTTCAAAGCCGTCTCCGACCTCGACACCCTTTACCGCTGGGATGCTCATGAGGGCCGCCGCAAGCTTAGCATCAAGCCGGGTGTACCATTGCTCCGGGCCTCCGAGCCCCGGCGGGACTCCGGCGACAACGACCTCCACCACGCCGCCGAGGGTATCCCCCTCCCCCTTTACTTTGTCCACGGCTTCCTTCAAGATTTCATCCTCGTCGGTAACCGGCAGGGAAAATATTGATTTCTGGGCGTTTTGACCCCTGACGCTCAGCGGGGTTTCCCCCGGATCGATTACCATATCTCCAATGGACAGGACATAGCCGAAGAACTCCACATCAAATTGAGACAGGATGATCTTTGCCAGCGCCCCTGCGGCGGTTCGGGCGGCGGTTTCCCGGGCGCTCGCCCGCTCCAGGACGTTTCTGAGATCGGTATGGCCGTACTTGATCCCTCCGGCGAGGTCGGCGTGGCCAGGCCGTGGTCTTGTCACCTCCCTGCCGGCATGGATAACCTCGACGGGATCCATGTACGGGGCCCAGTTTTCCCAATCCTTGTTCTCGATTAAAAAAGCGACCGGACTCCCTATGGTAAATCCGCCCCTGATCCCCGAGAGTATCTGAGCCTTATCCCGCTCTATGGCCATCCTCCCGCCCCTCCCGTATCCCTTCTGCCGCCTCTTGAGCTCAGAGTTTATATCGTCCAATTTTACCGGGAACCCCGAGGGGACGCCGGAAATCAACGAGATTACACCCGGCCCGTGGGATTCCCCCGCCGATACGAAATGAAACATAATCCTAAATAAAAAAAGTCCTTTAAAAAATTCAGGCGATCAAAAAACAAGACATTATGTGGCTGTCCCGCCCTTCGTGAAAACTCTTTTATGAGAATCCGGCAAAACTTGTCCGATATACCGCCGTAATCGAACGCCTCAATCACACCTCACACTTTAAAAATCCTTTATTGCGATTCGACAACGGTGGAAAATAAACAAAAAATAAGCGCACCCGAAAAAACGGGCGCGCATTTATTATGGGGAGAGATAATCTCCCTACTCGTTGATCTCGGAGACAACACCCTCGCTCTCTCTGACAATTGTGGGAGTCACAAAAATCAAGAGCTCCCTTCTTGTATCTTCCGTTGTCCTTGTCTTAAAGAGCCATCCCAAAACGGGGATGTCCTTAAGCAGCGGAAGTCCCAGGTCAACATTCGACTTTCTCTTTCTGTAAAGCCCACCGATCACCACCGTGTCGCGGTTATTTACCAATACCTCAGTGTCAATCTCCTTGGTATCGGTAATATAGTAGGTATTCAGGACACCGTCCAGCGTAATGCTGACCGCGTCTCCAAGAGTTGTATGGGTGAGCTCCACATCCAGTCTTACCCTCTTGTCCGCGGAGATGGTGGGAGTAATCTTGAGATCCGTGACGATATTTTGATATGTAATCTCCGATTCCGTGCTGACATTGCCTTCTTCACTGGTTTCGGTTGTAACGTTTCGTATCGGTATCCTCCTCGTAATGGACAACTCCGCGGCAACGTTGTTCAGCACCCTTATCTTCGGGGATTCTATAATCTCCACCTCCCCCATGGATTCGAGTGCCCTTAATTGAATATCTAGCCTCAAGGTATCTTCGAGGAGACCGATTACAACCGAGGCGCCGCCGACGCCGAGGGCGGAAGACGGGACGGAGGGGAAGATCGCCCCGAAGCCGGAGTCAAAAATATTCGTGTTGTTCAAAAATGTGTTCGCCAGGGTACCGCCGGTGGTCTTACTTCCGCTGTACCCGTTGTTGGCATCATCGTCAAAGTGTGCAATGACCCAGTTGACCCCCAGCTCCTGCGTGAAGGTGTCGCTCGCCTCCACGATCCTCACCTCGAGGCGTATCTCGGGCGTTGCAACGTCGAGTTTTTTGATCACCTTCAAGATATCATCGAGCCGGGCGGCAATATCCGTGATCAGCAGTGACTGGGTCTGGGTAAAGGTCGTTATCGATCCCCTGGCGCTGAGCATCGGCCTTATAACGGCCTGAACGGCTGTCAATGGCGCGTAGCTAAGATCGACTTTTCTCGTAACGAGATCCTCCAGCTCCTCCTGGGCCCTTCTGGACGCCAGCTCCGTGGTGCGCTCCCTGGCAAGGGTTGTCCTTCTGGCAATACGTATTACGTTACCCACCCTCGTCATGCCGAGACCGGTGGTAGACAGGATAATATCGAGGGCCTGATCCCACGGGACCTTCACCAGACGTAGGGTAATCCTGCCGCGAACGTCCGAATCGACCAGCATATTGAGGTTGCTTACCTCTGCAATAAGCTGGAAGATGTTTCTAATGTCGGCGTTTGTAAAAACAAGGGATATCTTCTTTCCCGTGTATTTGGTCTCCCCGTCCCCCGTCTCTCCGAACGTATCGCCTCCGGGACCCGTGACCTCAGGGGCCGCCACCTCGGACTCCGTGGTGGATGGGGTTTCCCCTGGCAGTGTTGCGGGCTGTGCAAGGGTTATATCTTTGGGCTTTACGCCCTCATCCTCGATCTTCGTAGTATCGGGAGCCAAAGATACCCCCTCCCTCTTAGAGAAATCGACTATTATATTGGTGCCCTCGGAAAAGTAGTTGTATGCAACCCTCTTTGAAAGCTCAACGATAACCCTCGCAGACGATACACCCCCGGTCTCGGTCCTGTACGTTTTGATACTCTTTATTGGGCCATCGGACTTCGATACGTCGAGGCTCTTATTCAAAGATTGATCTATCACGGCGTTTGGAATGTCCACGACCACGCTAGAATCCGAGATCATCTTCGCCGTATAGTCCGCCGTGCCGCTCGCGCTTATGATCACCCTTGAAACGTCCGCCTTGTCTTCATATTTAATCTCGTTCAGCTTTACCGCTCCTCCCGATAAAGGCGCAGACGGCGTTTTCGAGGCAGGCGTCGTGGTCTCCGCTGTATCGGACTCAAAGGCGGTATCGATGGCCTTGCCGAAGACCACCATCAACTTGTTCTCTTTGGAGTAAACATTGTATTTATTGAGACCGCTCGAGATCCCCGACTCGAAAACGAACCTCACCTTGTCCGGATGAATCCCTATCCTGATATTCTTTACATCCTTGCTGCCCACCTCGATCGATTTATTCGGATAACTGCTCTTTACACCGCTGATATCAACCACAAGACGATACGGGTCTTCAAGGACGAAAGACTCGAAGTCCTTTACATATCCGTCCGCAAATATGGTGATCTTGGTTCCGGAGACGTCATCCGATTTCTCCACGTTGATGATCTTTGTGGCGGAATTGGTCCATTTCTTCTCTTCGGTCTTGGGGGCGACTTCACCCGTTTTCGGAACGGCACCATCCTCAAGGGCCGAGGTTCCCGCCCCATCGAGCCTCTGAATCTCGATCTTGAGGGTGTTGCCCACCTGCTCAGGAATGAGATAGTTGGTATCACCGACGAGATATATCTCCAACCTGGCGACATTCTTCCCGTCTGTGGTCATATTCTTTTGATTGATGGTGCTTATAGTCCCGTTTTCAACAGATACCTTCTTTTCGGATTCCTCGAAGAGCGCATTGGGCATATCAACCACCAACCTCAATGGAGACTCCAACCGATAGGGTGTGTAATCAAGCTTGCCCTCGGATTTCAGGGAAATGATCACTTTGTCTTTCATCTCCGTAACCGATTCGAGCTGGACACTCTTTCCCTTCATCGACGTTGAAGTGCCCGGACCTGTAGCCGTGGTTGCACATCCGAAAATAATTAGTGTGAGTATCAAAAGGAGTATCGATCCAAAAGGAAATTTTAATAATTTTCTAAGTAAAATCATCTATTTCCCCTCCATTACTTTACTTTCAAGGTCTCAATTGTAGTTTTAGGATTGTCAAAATAGTCCGTAAATTCAACCTGAACGCGAATCTCGCTGGGAGTGATTGCAATGACCTTCCCATTCGCTATTTCCGTGCCCACATAGATGTTGTAACCCCTCTTTGTGGGATCCTCGATCATGGCCACCCCCGTATCCGTCTCGGGATCGTAAATTATCGCCTTTACCGTTAACTGGGAAAGTTTAAATTTCTGCAACGGCGTAAGCTCTTCCTCAGGCTTTTCAATCTTCTTTTCAATTTTTACATTATACGGCCTGAAGGGATCCCTCTTCTTCGTAGGATCATATTTAAATTCTTTATCGATAATGAATCCGTCTTTCTTGGCCGCAGTATCATCCTTAGGCATTTCGGATCCAGGAGAGGCCGGAAGGAGTGCGATATCTTCCCCGATGACATTCCCTTTCCCGGAATCCTTCTCCGTTCCCTTGTCCTCCACGGAAGGCTTTTCCGGTTCGAGCTTTTCGGGCGCTTCCGCGGTTTCGGTGTCCGACTCCTTCTTTTCTCCCTTCTTCTCGGGCTTTTCTCCCTCAACCGTCTCCGGAGCTTTCGTCTCCTTTGGAGTCTTTGCATCTCCGTTTGGAGGCTTTATAGGCACGCCTTTCCCCTTATCCTCAACGGGAGTCTTGTCCTCGGGTCCTGGGGATTTCACTTCTTCCTTCTTTTCCGGTACGGGTCCTTTGGCGATTTTCTCCTTTTCGGGCTGAACCGTTTCATCACCCTCGGGCTTGGCTGGAATTCCCTCCGTTTCTTCCTCTTTCACCCCCTCGCCAGGGGGCGTCACCTTATCCTTGGGCCCGGTACTTTTCTTGATTACATTCGGATCATTTGGATCGCTGAGTTTTTGCCTCTTGGACACTTCCTTTTTTGTCTCGGACTTTAAAAAAGGTATCTTGTCCATAATATCCGAACATCCCCCGAAAAGGGACACGCACAAAACAACCACCAACAAGCTTAAGTATTTATGTTTTCTCAACATCATTCTTATTACCAAAGATTCTTAATTAGGGAACTTAAACGTTACGGCCGTGCAGGATATCTGAAGGATTACATTTCCTCCGCTTATGCTGCTTTTCTTCATGGTGATATTTCTCACATTAATAATCCTGTCCAAGGTTCTGATCTTATCCAAGAATACGGCGAAGCTGTTGTAAGTACCCTTTACACTAATGGAAACCGGAACCTCGATATAGTTTTTTTCTTTTATGTTCTTCTCCTTGCCCGGCTTGAACAAAAGGAAATCAAGGCCGGATTCCTTTCCGCTGGTCGAGATATATGACAATATGTCGGGTATTTCCGAGCTCTTCGGAATCTCTATCTCGAGGATTCCGAGCTCCACCTCAAGCTTCTTCGCCTTCGCTTCAAAGGCCGCCAGATTTTTCTTGGTCTCTTCGAGCTTTTGAAGATCCTTCTCTAATTTTGCCACGGCATCTTCTTGCTTTTTCAGCTCCACTTTTTTGCCGGTATAGATCCCGAAGTAATACCCCACGCCTAAAAGAATCATCAATCCAAGAAGTATCAAACCCCTTTGATACCCCGGTATCTTGTTTATTACATCCAACGAAAAGGCCACAGGTTAGATCCCCTTTAACTATTAACTATTACTTAAAACGACAACAAAAGGAAGATTCAATTATCCACATCGATTCCATCTCAATAAACAACATGACATTGTCCATAAAAATTACTTTCTAGATCCGCAGGGCATATAATCATAAGTCCACTCAAAAAGGAACAATACTAAGATACTATTTTTTCTTTTTCTTCGCCGGTTTCTTTTTTGCGGGCTTCTTTTTCTCCGCCGGTTTCTCCGCTACCTTTTCTTCTTCGCCCTCCATCTTTGGATACATAACCCCCATACTCAGAGCGAAAGTATTTACCGTAAGACCCTCCTTTTGGGACTTCTTGCTCTGAGTTAAAGTAATGCCCTTGAAATAATTACTGCTATCCAAATTTCTCATAAAGGTTGCAAGGGTTTCGTTGTCCGCCGTATACCCCTTTATGGTCAATTTCGAGCCCTTAAGCTGGAAATCATCGATCCAGAGCTCCCGGGGCATAACGTCCGCTATTTCATCCATCACCATAACGGGGCCGTTCCGCTCGGACTGGAGGTTCCTGATAACATTTCGCCTCGATTCCAGATCACTCACCTGTTTCTTGAACTTCTTCAGGGCCTCCGCCTCTTTTTGCAGCGTCTTTATATCATTGTCTAACTTTTCCTTCTTCTCAATCGTCTCTTCAATTTTTTTCGTAATTCCAAGATGGAAATATCCGATAATCCCCAGCGTGGCAATGAGCGCCAGAACCGCTATAACAACCTGCTGACGCAGCGTTTCTTTCTTTTTTACTTCCCTTGTTTCGAGGAGATTTATCTTTATCATTTGTCGCCACCCCGCCTCAAGGCCAAGCCGACCCCCACCGCTCCAAACGGCGCTATATCCTGAATATATGATGCGTCGAAGAGCTTCTCGTTAAAATCAATGTTCGCAAAGGGATTTACCATTTCCACGTTTGTGCCGGATTTGTCCTTTATGACCCGGCTCAGCCCGGGAGTCTTTGACGTTCCTCCGCTTAAATAGATTTTGCTGACCGAATCGCTGGTCCCCTGGGACAAGAAGTAATCGATAGTCTTCTGTATCTCGGATGCCACGAGGTCCCCCGAGACCTGATTAATAACGTTTATAATCTCTTCTTTGGATACGTCCCTTCCGCCCTTGCCCAGCTTTAACGACTCGGCCTCGTCATAACTGATCGAAAAGCGCTTCTGAAGCTCCTCGGTATATTGATTTCCCCCGGAAGATATGTCTCTGGTAAAGGCGGACACTCCGTTCTTGATAATATTGATATTGGTAAAGCTGGCGCCGACATTTATAAGGGCTATGACATCCCCGCTGTCAAACTGATAGTTGACGTCATACATATTCTCCAGCGCAAAGCAATCGACATCTACAACCACGACGTTCAGCCCAGCCTCACTTATAACCGCAATATATTCACTTATTACATCCTTTTTCGCCGCGGCAAGCATTACCTCCATCTGCCCCGATCCGTCCTCCAGGGTTTCCAGTATCTGGAAATCTATGTTGACATCGGAGATATCAAAGGGTATATACTGCTCCGCCTCCCACTGAATCGACTCCTCCAGCTCTTCCTGAGACATGGTGGGAAGGGTGATTTTCTGAATCCTGACGGCGTTTCCGGAAATCGATGTGGCCACATCCTTTACCTTCACCTTCAATCCGGTCACAAGACTCTGGATAGCGTCGACAACGGCCGCCGTATCCATGATTGCACCGTCGACTATCGTCTCGGGATGCAGCTCCGCTATCCCGAAATTTGTCAGGTTGTAGCCCCTCTTAGACTCCTTTATCTCAAGTAATTTTATCGAGCTGGAGCCTATATCTATGGCTATCAGATCTTTCTTTTTCCCTATCATTTCTTAGCACCCAGACCGTTTATGCAGAATCCGTAAAAACCTTGTCCTTATCGTTCAGTTTAAGATCCAAGGCAAAGAGAATCTTCCTCTTGGTGTCCATGCGACAGTCCTTCCCCTTTTCGATCCTGTCAATCGTAAGAGGCGAAACGCCCGCCTTTCTGGCAAGCTCCGCCTTGCTCATCAGGAGCTTCTCCCGGTACTTCTTAACGTTGTTCTGATTAGAATTTCCACTCATGATACTTATCAAAAAAAATTAAATAGATAAAACCAGTTACCCTTTTGGCTATATTATAGTGAAATTAGCGCTAAAGTGTCAAGTATTTTCTAATTTTATGTATAAATTATATAAAATTATACTTATCTTATCATGCATCTTGTATTAATGACCTTTCTTTTAACTATATCTTGTGTCGCGATTTTTCAAAAAACCGATAAACGAAGGGTCATTTTGCGACACAACGGTCCCTCCCGGTCTCCTTCGCCCTGTAAAGGGCATCGTCTGCGCCCTTCATCAACTCCTCCACAGACGGCCAATCCCCGGGATAAGATGCAACCCCAACGCTTACCGTGACGGAGATATTTCCGCTCCCTGCCCTGATCATCCCCTTCTTCACCGCCCTCCTGATCCTCTCGGCGGTTGCAAGTCCGCTCTCCCTTGATATCCTCGGGAGCAGAACCGCGAACTCTTCCCCCCCTATTCTGCTGACAATATCCACCTTCCTCGTGATCTTTAAAATCGTGTTGGAGACCTCCTTTATCACCTCGTCCCCGGCCGAGTGTCCGTAAGTGTCGTTGATCTTCTTGAAAAAGTCGATATCGATTATCAGAAGCGACAGGTTCTCCGAATATCTCTCGGCCTGCTCCCACTGCTCCCTGAGCGCCCTGTTAAACCTCCTCCTGTTGAAAAGCCCCGTCATCGGGTCGGTTACGGCAAGCCTGTTCAGCCTCTTCATCAGCCTCAACCCCACCATCGAAACCGCCGTCATGTTGATGATAACCTCCATGATCCTGATATAAAACCTATAGGGAAGGCGCTCAGAGCGCAAAATAAGAACAAAGGTTCCTATAAGCTCCTCCTCCGAGACGAGGGGGAAGATCATAAAAGCCCTCCCCTTTTCTATCTTGTGCTTTTGGCCAAAAACATCTCTTCTTTTACCCCCCCCTTCATAAACGAGATATTTCCTGTTTTCGAGCACCCAGCCGACCAGGGAATCGCCGTTTTCAAACCTGATCTTTCTATACTTTTCGGCATCTTCCCCCCAGTAAGAGATGACGACGCTCTCATCGCCGCGACTGGAGGTGAACGCCATGCTCTTTACCGGAAGCATCCTTGCCGCCGCCGCAAACACAATATCCAATACATCCCCCACCTTCTTCGCCTCGGCAAGCTTCCTGCTGACGGCGTAAAGCTCCTCAAGCTCGCGAAGATTCACGACAAACCTCGATAGGTGCACCCTGTACCCCACCATCTCCCCGACCATGAACGCCACGAGCCGAAAGATGGGGAGGCGCCCTTCCGATTCCCCGTCATCGATACGGCCGTCGAACACCAAAACCCCCTTTACCTCCCCTTCGTCAAAAACCGGGACGACCGCCAGAATAGATACACCGGAGGGTGTATCGATGTAATAGTCAGGATCGAGCTTCCCGCCCCCGCCTTCACCGTGGATCGTGAGCGGCCTTCCCGTCCGCATCACCGTCCTAAAATGTTTATCTTCCACCGAAGAGTCGAAGTTGAATTCACCCTTCAAAGACGAGCCCTCCCTCACCCGGAAGCCACCGCCCTCCATATCGGGGACAAGATAGCAGATCCCGTTTACTTTAAGCGCATCCCTAGCCCCGTCGAGGATCTCAAACATGGTGTCGTCGACATTGGCCAGGGTCTTTACCGCCTCTTTCTCGATGGTCTCGCCTGACACTCCACCCTTTTCAACGAAAGCCCCTCCCTTTACTCCCTTCAGATCTTCCTCAAACCTCCTTAGCCTCCTCCCGATCTCGGCCCTCTTTACAAACTCTATCCTGCCGTAGAGGAGGAAAAATATGAAAAACAGGGAAGATACGACCGTCCGCTTGAATACCATTTCGGTTATCTCGACGGGTCTTTCAATGACATAAACTGATATAATATCTGACACTGCGAGGAACAAAAAGGTGCCAATACTCACCTTTATATCCAGAACTACGGCCAAAATAGAAGCGGTGAGAAACAGCATCGGGTAGAGGGACGAGTTTGAAAGGCCGGTTATATGGATTACGACGATCGTGAGGACCGCAAAGATGAGGGCGAACTCGATCTCCGTCAGGATTGATCTTCCGCTGCCCCCAAGCCTGACCACCGCCGTCAAGAATAGGGGCACAAGGGGCAGGGTCAAAAGGATTCTTAAGCCTGCGTCATTTTTGTTGGATGCGAAATATCCGGTGAAGATTAAGAGGATATAAAGGGCCGTGATTACGAGAACTACAATATCAAAAGCGTTGAAAGAATCGAAAAATCCACTTAAGGGGAAAAATCTCTTTTTCAGTTCTCTAATCCTTTCAGATACTTTTCCGCCTCTCTCGCCAGCGGCGTGTCGGGAACCAGCTTTATTACTTCACTGAACTCCATTTTGGCCGCTAAACTTCTCTTTTGTTCGAGATAGATTATCCCCAGCATATAGTGAGCCTGGGCAAGCTCGGGATATTGCTCCAGCGCCTCCTGGAGAACGCTTTCCGACAAATCGAACCTCCCCATCTTCCTGTATATCCGCGCCAGCTCGAGGTACGGTGGAATGTATTCCGGCTTCAATCTGATCGCTGTCTTCAGGTTTTCAACGGCTCCTTCGTAGTTGTTCATCTTCGCATACGCCACGGCTATGTTGTAATAGGCGGACTCCGGCTCGTGAAATATGATATTTTCAAGGGATTTTTTCAGCTGTACGATCGCCTCGTCGTAACGCTCCATAGCTATCAAGACAATCCCCTTGCCTACGTACGCCTTCGAAAAATCTTTATCCATGAAAAGGGTTTTATCGAAATAGTCGAGCGATAGAGCATACCTCTTGAGCTCGTAGCACGTCTGACCCATGGCGTAGTAAAGCTCCGGTGTCTTTTTATATTTTTCCGCCTCTATAAACTCCACCATGGCATAAGTCGGTTTCCCGGCGCCCAGGCGGGAAAGACCCGTGTTGTAGTGAAGGGTGTATCTCGCCCCCTTGATATCCTTCGGCTGCCCCTCCTTGTCTGTTTCATTTTTCGGGGTCGTCACACAGGCCGTCGATAAAAGAAGGATTAATGCCAAAAAAGAGAACGCCGTAATGAAAAGCGGACTTTTTTTCATGATTTACCTACATTCCTTAATTGTTCCTAAAATTACAAAGATATAAGAAGTTTTACAAGATCCTTTTGATCCTCTTCAACGAAGAACTCCGACTCCGTTTTTCTTGCGACCCTCTCCCGAACCACCTTATCATCATCGGTCCTGATCTTCGAAGCGGAAATATCCGGGATATTCTTCACCGCCGATTCAACGACGATTGAGACCTTATCTTCCGCCTCGGCTATTCTCTTTGAATCCGCCTCGATCTTTATCTCCGCCTTCACTCCTTCACGCTTGGGCTTATCTACGATTCCCCTCACCACCCCTGAACTCTTGACCTCCAGATCGCTCGAATCATCCACCATAATATCATCGAGACTCTCATACTTCACCTCTTCTTCACCCCGAGCCCCGCCGGAGGATTCGATTCGATCCGAGTCATCCTCCTCTTCTACCGGCACCTCCTCATACACCTCTTCTAAAACCTCTTCGTATTCTTCCTCTTCATCTTCCACTTTTACAATTTTTGTTCTCTTCTCCTCTTTTTCCCTCTCCTCCCGCTTCCTTATATCCTTTAGGTTCTCAGCAAAGGGGACCAGCCTCCTGATGAAGTTTTCCCTTAAAGCACCAGCGCGCTCATCAAGCATATTCTTCTTTACGATCATAAAACCCATATCCTCGATGAAATTCACCGCATCGGTCTCGACCTGGTGTATCTTCGATTCCGTAGTGGGACACTCGTCCGAGGTAAAGAAGAGGCGCTTATCCTCCATCACCATGTGAAGGCAGACATAGACGTACCTTCCCTTCCCCTCCTTGGCGGAGATTATATACGCATCCGCCTCCTGGGCCGGCCCGGAAACGGCGACGAAGGGCCGGTTCCCCGATGAGACCACCGCAACTATCTCGGAGGACTTTAAATCAAGCCTTTCGATTTTTGGATTTAGAGTAAACATCACGACCAGCGATATTTTTCGTAATAATTTACCAGAGATAGCTCCCTTTGTCAATCCCTTGTCCTTATTGCCCCAAAAGACACCATTGACCCTACAAATATCGCCCCGATAAGTCTCCTTAAAAAAGGAGCCGGCTTTAAAAGAAAAACTCCTTGATAAAGAAACGGACATCTCCTATACTATACGATATCTATATAATAATTGAGCTTAAGCCTAAATCAGGGAGGAAATTCGATGCCGGTTTACAAAAGAGAGTTCGTATTCTCCGGAGACGATCTTACCATATACGATTTTCCCGAAAAGACGAGAATCATATATCCCCCGGGGCCGTTTCCAGCCATCGCCGACGAAAAGGCCGCAATCGTCAACGCCCTCGACCGCCCCCTGGGCACGCCCCCCTTGATCAGCATGGTGGACCCGACATCCAGGGTGACAATCGCCTTCGACGACCCCTGCATCCCGGTTCCCCCGATGATAAAAGACACGAGGGGCCAGATCATCGAGGCGGTTATCGAAAAGCTCTTCGCCGCCGGGATCAAGAAAAAGAATATCCGGCTGATCTGCGCCGGGGGCATACACAGGAAATGGACGCTGAGGGAGCTCTCGACCATTTTGGGACGGAAGGTAACGAGGGAGTTCAGGAAAAACATCTCGTGTCACGACGCGGAGGATCCCGCCTCCATCGTATCCCTTGGGAAGACCGAGGCGGGCGAAGACGTCGAGGTAAACCGCTCCCTCGTGGACTCGGACCTTGTTATCTACGCAAACCTCAATTTCATCACGATGAACGGGGGCTGGAAGTCCGCGGCGGTCGGCCTCTCCACATACAACAGCATACGCAGCCACCACCATCACAAGACGCTCAAGGTCGGCTCCCTCATTGACCCCGAGACCTCCGCCATGCTCTCCTCCATATCGAGGATGGGGGAGATAATCGAGAAGAACACGAACTTCTTCATGGTAGAGACCGTCCTTAATAACAGCGTCTGGCCGAAGGCTATCGCCAAACACCTTACCCCGATAGGGAAAGACATTAGGAGAAAGCCGTCGCCGATAATCAGGGCCGTCGTCCCCGCATCCAGGATGACGCCGAGCGTGATCAAGAAGAAGATCAGCAAATCCCTCTCGGCGGGTTATCGAATGATCGGCGTCAACGCCGGAAAGGTGGACCTTGTTCACAAAAGGACCCTCGAGCTCCTGTTTAAGCAGCAGAACATCCCGGTAGAAGGCCAGTCCGACATCGTCGTCTATGGGGTCCCAAACTTTTGCCCCTACGCCGCCCTCTCGAACATTAATCCGATCCTCGTTATTGTCATGGCGATGGGCTATTATTTCAACTTCTACAGGGGAAAGCCACTGGTCAAGAAGGACGGTGTCATCATCATTGCAAATCCCTTTGAGGAGCAATTTCACATGAGGCACCACCCTTCCTACTACGACTTTTACATGAACCATCTGCCGGAGTACAAGAACCCGGAGGACGTCCCGGAGGAGCTGGAGCTTCAGTTCGCGAAGGATGAGAGATATATTGACCTCTACCGGAACGAATACGCGTACCACGGCGCCCACTCGATCATAGCATGGTACTGGGCATCGAAGGGGCTGAATCACCCCCAGAAGATAATCGCCGCGGGCGTAAAGGACAAAAGGGTGGCCGAGAAGCTGGGGCTTCTCCCCGCGAAGGACCTCACCGAGGCGATCGCCATGGCCGAGGAGATCATGGGGAAGGACGCCTCGCTGACGTACCACTTCCTGACGCCGCTCTCCGCCGTTGATGTGAGATAGTTTTTAATAAGGTGGTGTAACTTCTTAATTTAAAATTTCCGTAGAAATCAAACACTTTTTAGCGAATCAAATATTAACTATTATAACAAGACATTGCTATTAAAAAATAATATTGGAGCAAAGAATAATGATTAATTCATTTGAAATTGAGGGGGAGTGGTGGCTGCCGGAAAATCCTGATAACAAGGTTAAGGGCAAGCTTATTTATAATCCGGGACAGACTCCAATTTTAGATCTGTCGGGAGTCTTATCCAGTTTAAATGTAAAAGAAGGCAAAACAACAAGATTAGCCTTGGGTGAATTAATTAGTAAGGATTTCATTTTAGGAATTTCAAATTCAGGGGAAAAAGCAACTCTTCATAAATGCTATTCAATTAATCCAACAACAATTATAAAGGATATTGTCGTAGAGAAACAAACTTTTGACATTCAATACATCTTTAGAGGTGAGCATTTTAATAATAAAGACGATATAAAATTCCAAGCCTTAGTACTAAAGTATCTCTATTTTGACACTTGGACTAAATCCTACACTAGACGTGAGGGTAGCAAAATTAAATTTATAAAAATAGATATTAGAGAAGACCTCAACCTCTATTTTGTTTTACAAAATAATGTCGAGCTGCCAATTAACGAATTGAATAATTTAGAAAATATAGAAAATAGCATAATACTCCACCCTAAAGAATCAAAAAAGTATTTTGATTACGATGATGATATGGGTCTAATGTTCATGTTCTTTTCATTCGCAATTTCTAACAGAACACATCCATTATCAATTAGAGGTTTAACAGATAACCATGATGAAGTTGAGGTCTTTTTTAGAATACGAGGTATTACCAATTTGCCTGAAACCTTAGTAGAAAAACAATTTCTATTTAGTCTAAGAAGTATCCAAATTAAAATAGAATATTTAATAGTGAGCTGGTTCAAAAAAGGAAGTCAACTTGAACTTGAACTTGATATTGTTTTTAGCCTTTTTCTAAGAACTATCTACTTCCCTGAAATGCACTACGAAATTGATTTTTTAGTAATAGCTCAGGCAATTGAAACATTTCACCATCGGATATCATATAATAAGAAAGATGAAAGGTATGAAGAAGATTATGTATCTGATGATAACTATAACAAAATATGCAAGAAATTGTACGAAGCACTTGATGAGGAAATTCCAAATATTAATGATAAAAGTGCTAATCACTTAAAACAACATCTTATAAAGTATTTAGAACTGGGAAATAAATATTCCTTAAGAAAAAGACTAAAAGAAATTGAAAGAAAATACCGTTTAATGGAAGTGTTTTTTAGTTGTAAAAGTCAAGCACCTTCCGTACAGTATGTCCTCTCGGGGCCGCCGATTTAGGCGGCTTCCTTTGGTATCTCGTTTCTTTTC